>JBIOJD010000187.1:0-7386 GCA_044450485.1 Polyangiales bacterium
ACCTCTGCGTGCAGCCGGGTCTGTTCGGCACCCCGCGGCGAGTCCACGCGCAAGAGCCCGTTCGCGCGTATCCGCGGATACCCCGGGAAGAGCTTGGCAAGGTCGAGCGCCCGGCTTTGCAGCGTCACAGAGACCCCGGTGCTGCTGGAGATCGTCCCACTCACATCGGCATGACCCGCGTCCGTGTCGAGCTGAGCATCGACCGCGAGCTGCGCCACCGCGCCGTGCAGGCCGAGGCGTCCGGACAAGGGCAGGGCGAGCGACGGCATCCATGCGTAGCCCAATCCCTGCAACGTCCCCGCCGAAACGCGCTGCGCCTGGACCTCGAGGCCGAGCTCTTGTGGTCCGTTCGGCCGGGCGGCGTTGGCGGCGAAGCGAATCGTCGCTGAGGCCTGCTCTTGATTGCGGTGCACGCTGGCTCGCAACGCGATGCCTTCGCTCGACGCCGTCGAAATCGTGCCGGACAACGCATCGATGTAGGCCACGTACCCGAACGGCTGGGTGAGCGTGCCTTGCGCGCGGTCGATGCGCACGCGCACGTCCTTGCCGATGTCGAGAGCGCCGGCGGCGCTCAGATCGACTACGCGCAGGTCGCGCACGGAGAGCAGGTCGCCGTCGATCTGCACGCGCGAAAGCTGGATGCCATCGACCTGCACGTGCAGGGGAGCGCTGCCCTTGCCCGGGGTTGGGCTCGGATGCGGCGAGTCGAAGGTCGACAGCAGCGTGGGCAGGCCGTCCCCCTGGTCGTACAGATGCACGGTCGCGAGGTCGAGCTTTGCGCGCCTCACCCGCACGAGACCGTGCAGCGCGGCGCTGAGATCCGGCACCAAGGCCAGACGCCGCGACTCCACGATCCGGCGGCCATTCCCGTCGAACAGCACCACGCCTCGGGCGACGATGCGCTCGGGCGACAGGCGCTCGATCACGGCGATCGTCAACCCGCCGCGAATTGCGCGCGAGACCGTGTCGGAGATGAAATCAGCCGCCACCCGTCGCGCCACGGGCAGGCGCAGCTGGAGCGCGGTGCTGGCTGCGAGCGCGAGCGCGCAGATCAGGGCCCAGCCGAGGCCCAGCCCGAGGCCACGCAGCGCGCGCCGCATCAGAACGCCTCGCCGATGGTGAAGCTGACCGCGCCGTCAGCCCACCCGAAGATGGTCGCCTGCTTGACGTGGGTGCGAATGCGCTCGTCCTTGCCGATCACCTGCATGCTGCTCGGTGCGAGCGCGGCATCCAGGCGCAGCGGCCCGACGATGGTGAGATAGCGCAAGCCGAGACCAAAGCTCGTTTGCGGGTAGTTGAAGCGGTAGCTCGTTCCGCGCGACACGTCGCCCGCGTCCACGAAAAGCACGCTGCCGAAGCTCTGGGTCACGGGAATGCGCAGCTCGAGCGAGGCTTCCCATTGCCTGAGGCCGCCGCTGATCAGACGGTCGGCTCCCTCGTAATTGATCACCTCCGCGTCACCGAGCGTGTTCGGCGCGTAGCCGCGCACGCTGTTGTGACCGCCGCCGCGCAGCCGATGCGAAAGTGGACCGAGCTCCGCGAGGTCCTTCAAGAAGGTGTCGCGCTTCATCTCGTCCTCCGTGGTCGGAGGCTTGTCTGGGACCTTGATGCGGGTGTGGGTCACGGCCATGAACCCGAGCCGACCACGGCCCGCGAGCACGAGCCCGAGCGGCAAGCGGATGTAGCCGCGGCTGTCTTGCGTGAGCCTGACGTAGTTCCAGGCGCTCGGCAGAAAGTAGCCGGCGTGCTGCACACCGAAGGTGAAGAGGCTCCCTCGATGCGTGTTGCGCGGATCGTCCCGCAGGTCGATTCGCGCCACGTGGTACATGTACGTGAGCTCGTAGTTCGGATACGGGTCCTGCCGGTCGGGCAGGAACACGTCGCTGTTGATGCTGCTCGACACGAGCAACTTGCCTTGGAAGAAGTAGCGCTCGGGCCCCAGGCCGGCCACCACCATGTGGCGCATGAAGCGACCGCCGTAGGGGTCGAGGCCGCGGTCCCAGCGCGCTCGCGCGACCAGCGTGGTACGCGACTCGATGAACGCCGGCTGGCGTAGCTCTGCGGTGAGCAGATTGCCCGGCTTGACGTGCGCGGTGCCCGGGAAGGGTTGATCGAATACCAAGCGCGGGTGATCTTCGACCCGCAGCTTGCGCATCCCGCCCAGGAAATTGCGGTGCTCGATCCGGCCGAGCAAATGCACGTCCCATTGCGCGAAGCTGTCGCCGGTGGCGCCGAGGTCGGTCTCCTGGCTGAAGAAGTTGCCCGAGTCCATGCCGACGCCGACTCCAAAACGGAACATCCGCGCGGGCACCACGCGAATGAGCACGTCCACGACGGGATCCTTGGCGCGCGGATGCTGCTCGAGGTCGACCGATGCGAAGGGCCCCAGCGCGTTGATCGCGTAGCGCGCGTCGCGCAGCGCGCTCAGGCTGAACGGGGCGCCGCGCTTGATGCCCGCGGCCGCCAGGATCGGCCGCTCGGGGAGCTTGCGGTTGCCTTCGACGCCCAAGTCGCCGAAGGTGCAGCGCGGCCCAGGATCGAGGGTGAGCTCCACGCGCGCGAGCTTCTGCTGCGCGTCGACCTGCACCTTGCCGCTCACCTTCGCCTTGGCGTACGAGGCGTCTTGCAACGCCTCCAGCACGGCACGCTTGCTGCGCTCGTAGAACGTTTCGTCGAATGGCTCGCCCAGGTGAAGCTCGATCGCTCGGTAAACGGCGCGCTCGAGGCCGGGGTCGAGACCGTGGACGCCGATCACCGAAATGCGGACGATCAGCACCGGCTCGCCCTCGTTCACCGTGATCTCGAGCTTGATCGTGCGGCCGTCCTCGTCGCGACTGAGCTGCGTGCTCGTGACCTTGGCGCCGTAGTACCCGCGTGCGACGTAGAAGCGCTCGATGCGATCGATGTCACGCTCGAACGCGGTCTGGTTGAACAGCGGCCACTCCGACCATGGCCAGGCCCACAGCTCGACCGGCACACGGCTTCCGTCGAACGGCGGGTCGCCGCAATCCGGGACGGGCGTGCCGAACAGCTCGAAGCCGAAGCGCTCGCGCGGATGGGTCGCGAGGCAGTTTTTGATCGCGGCCTCGTCCATGTGCGCGGCGCCGCGTATCTCGATTGATTTCACGCCGTACGAGCCCTTCGGTATGCTCGCCGCGCACGCACCGAGCCACACGCAGGCGATTCCCGCAGCCAACCACGGCCCGAGCCGCGGGCACCTTCGCGCGCCGCATCGATCCCCTTGCCAAGCAGCCGGAATCATGATCCCTTGGGCGCGGTCAGTTGGCGGTGAGGCGTGCTCGTTTGGCGTAACGCTCGAGCGCGCGCCGGCGTTGTGAGGCAAGGCCTGCGTCGTGCAGGCGAGGGTGCCATATGGGTTCCGAAGCGTCTAAGAGTCGTAGGTCGTTTCTCAGCGTTCTGACCGGCCTGGGCGGCGCGTACATCGGTCTGGTCATGGCCAAACCGGCCGTTTCCTACGTGGTCGATCCGCTGCTGCGCGCCGGGGGCAAAAAGGGCCGCTGGCTACGGGTCGCCAAGCTCGACGCGCTCGACGAGGCGCAGCCTCTCGCCTTCCCGATCGTGGGTGAGCAGGTCGATGCGTGGACCCGACAGCCGAACGTGCGACTCGGGATGGTGTGGCTGCGCAAGAAGGGTGACAAGGTCATGGCGCTGACTGCGGAGTGCCCGCACCTCGGGTGCAAGGTCGGCTACGACAAGGACAAGAAGCACTTCGGCTGCCCTTGTCACGAGAGCGCGTTCTCGGAGGACGGCGAGAAGATCGGCGGACCGGCTCCGCGCTCGATGGATCCGCTCGAAGCGCGCGTGGTCGAGGGCCAGGTCGAGGTGCGCTTCGTCAGGTTCCGCGCGCAGATCAAAGAACGCCAGGAAGTCGGTTGAGGGCCATGGCGAACAAGATCGGCGACTTTCTCGACGAGCGCACCGGTTTTCGCGCGCTGCTCTCGCACGCGCTCGACGAAGAGATCGAGGGCGGCGCGCGTTGGGCTTACGTGTTCGGAAGCGGGCTGCTGACCGTCTTCATCTGTCAGGTGGTGACGGGCTTGCTGCTGATGTCGACCTATACGCCGTCCATGACCGGCGCGTGGGCGAGCGTGTTCTACATCCAGCACAAGGTGGCGGACGGTTGGTTCGTGCGCGGAATGCACCACTATGGCGCGCAGGCGATGATCGTGGTCCTCGGCATGCACCTGCTGCAGGTCGCGCTCTACGGCGCTTACAAGAAGCCGCGCGAGGTGACTTGGTGGTTCGGGCTGATGTTGCTCGGCATGGTGCAGGGGCTCGGGCTCACGGGCTACCTCTTGCCCTGGGATCAGAAGGGTTACTGGGCGACCAAGGTCGCCACCAACATCGCTGGCACGATTCCGGTCATCGGACCTTCGATCCAGACGTTGATCGTGGGTGGAAGCGAGTACGGGCAGGCCACGCTCACGCGTTTCTACGTGCTGCACGTCGGCGTGCTGCCGGCGGGCTTGTTGCTCGCCGCGACTGCGCACGTGGCGTTGTTCCGGCGCTTCGGCGCCACCCCGCCCGCGAGCGCCGACCTGAAGAAGAAGGGCGTGTTCTACCCCGATCAGCTCGTGCGCGACGTCGGCTTCGCAGTGCTGGTCGTGCTCGCGATGGCGCTGCTCACCAGTGCGACCCACGGCGCTCACCTCGACGCGCCTTCGGATCCGACCGTGGACTACGAGCCGCGGCCAGAATGGTATTTCTTGTTCCTGTTCCAGTTGCTCAAGTACCTGCCGGGCTCGCTCGAGCTGCTCGGCACCGTGGTGCTGCCTGGAATTGCGGGTGGGTTCTTGTTCATGTTGCCGTTCTTGGATCGCGGCGACTCCAAGCGTGTGCGGGACCGGCTTCCGTACCTCGCACCCGTGTTGCTCGGCGCTTGCGGGATCGTGGCGTTGACCAATCAATCGCTGCGAGACGACGAGCACAACGCTGCGTACAAACGGGGTAGCGAGATCGCACACCAGCGCGCCGAGCGCGCGATCATGCTCGCCCAGAAGGGCATTCCCGTGGGTGGCCCGCTCGAGCTGCTGCGCTCCGATCCGATGACGCGCGGGGCCGACCTCGACGCGCAGCACTGCGTGAAGTGCCACGTGCTCGACGGCAAAGGCGAGCGCGACGCGCCCGATCACACCGGCTTCGGCTCGCGGCCGTGGATCCTCGGCATGGTTCACAACCCGCGCGACGATCATTACTTCGGCAAGACGAAGATCGACGACATGAAGCCGATGGGCAAAGTGGGGGAGGACAAGCTGAGCGCGGTGACCGAGTTTCTGTTCTCACTCGGGCACGAGCCTCAGGACCCGCCGTTCGACCAGGCGCTCGCAGTCAAGGGCAAGGAGATCTTCCTCGACAAGTGTCTGGACTGCCACGTGTACGAAGGGCAGGGCGCCAACGTGCTCGACGGGCCCGACATGACCGGCTACGGCTCGCGCACCTGGCTTTCGCGCCAGATCGCCGACGGCAGCGTGCACTATGGCGATCTCAACAAGATGCCGACGTTCGACGACGACCTCGATGCGCACGACATCGCGATGCTGAGCGCATTTCTGCGCCAGCAGCGCTTCAAGGTCATCGACTTCAAAGTCGAGCCTGCGAAACCCGACGCCAAGGGCGACGCGAAAGACGGCGACGAATAGCGGGGGGGGAGCCCCGCGCCGTCAGCCGGACTTCCCGCTCTCAGCAGCAGCGCGCTCCAGTCGTTGCTGCCGTAGGGCCGACCTGCGGACTTTGCCGGCGTCGTCGCGCAGCGGAGCGCGCACGAACTCATAGCTGCGCGGGATCTTGTAGCGTGCGAGCTGAGTCTCGAGGTGCGCGCGCAGGCGCTCGCCGTCGAGCTCGCCCTGCGCGATGTCCACGATCGCGTGCACGCTCTGGCCGAGATCCTCGTCCGGCAAGCCGATGACGGCGCTCGAGCGGACGGCTGGATGGGTGTCGATCGCGGCCTCGACCTCCGCGGGGTACACGTTGGCGCCGCCGCACAGGATCATGTCGGTCTGCCGGTCGACGAGATACAGGTAACCGTCCTCGTCCAGATACCCCATGTCTCCCAGCGATTCCCAACCGTCGCGGCTCTTGGCGGTCGCGCCGATGTAGCGGTAGGTGCTGCCCGGGCCGGCTTGGGGCCGCATGTAGACCTCGCCGATCTGCCGCGGCGGCAGCGGGTTGCCATCCGTGTCGAGGATTTTGATCTCGGTGCCGGCTTGCGGCTTGCCGACCGAGCCGCGGTGCGCGAGCCATTCGGTGCCGGTGATGATGGTGACGCCCTGCGCTTCGGTGCCTGCATAGAGCTCGTGGATGCGCTCTGGACCGAGCCAGTCGATGAACGCCTGCTTGAGCCACGGCGGGCACGGCGCGCCGAGGTGCAGGATCCGCTGCACCGACGAGAGGTCGTAGCGGTTGCGCGTCGCTTCGCCCAAGCGGTGAATGCGGTGCATCATCGTGGGCACGAGGAGCACATATTGCACGCGGTGCGCCTCGATCAGGCGTAACGCTTCCTCGGCATCGAAGCGGCTCATCACCACGACCGGCGCCCCGGCGAACAGGCCTTGCATCGAGAACATGAAGGGCGCGTTGTGGTAGAGCGGGCCCGGCACGAGCTGCACGAGCTTCATGCGAGAGCGCTCGGGGTCAGTCGTGCCCGCCTGCTTCGACACGATGATCTTGGGGCGCCCGGTGCTGCCACCGGACGTCGGCGCCTTCCAGCTCGCGGCCGTGCGATCGGGCAAGGGCGCGTCCGAAAGCGCCGGGTCGGGCTCGTAGCCGGCGTCGAGCGCCTGCACCCCGGGCACGCCCTCGGCGGATGCGCCTACCACGAGCGCAGGCTTGGCGAGCTCGACGATCGCGCGTCGCTCGACCTGCGGGAGCTTCGCGCTGATCGGCTGTGGCGTGGCGCCGAGCTTCCATGTCGCTACGCACGCTTCGTAGAACTCGATGCCGTTCGGCAGCGCGATGCTGACCATGCTGTCCTGCATCACGCCGAGACGCTCGTACGCGCGCGCCAGGCGATTGGTGCGCAGGTCGAGCTCGAGACGGGTGCGCGTGCGGCCTTCGTGGATGATGGCCGGCTTGTCGGGGTCCTGCTGACTCAGCCAACCGATCGCAGCTCCGATCGACATCGTTGCCATGGGCTCACTCCTTTGCCGGTGGGGATTGGGCTTCCGCGCGTTCCGGCTCCGCGGGCTCGAGCGCGAAGAGGCTCGGGTCTTCGAGCCGGAAGTCGCCCTGCGGGGCCGCCCTCAGGCGCAGGTGGCCGTTGCGATCGCTGTAGCCGATGAAGGCAGAGCCATCCGCCAAGCGCAGGCCCACGAGCGCGTTGCGCAGCAACGTCACGCCGTCGCTCGCGTAGGCATAGACGTCGGCGGG
>JBIOJD010000188.1:0-7381 GCA_044450485.1 Polyangiales bacterium
GTCGTGGCACGCGCCACACAGCGCCGCAGAGTCGCGAGAGCTCCCGTCGTGCAGCGGCGAGTACGTGCTGCGATGCGCGGCGTTTGCAGCCGCGGCCGCCGCGTTGCGCGCGTCGGCGGCGCCCTTGCCCGCGCCGAGGCCACCGCGCATGGTCGCATCGTGGGCCAGCACGAGCGCGCGGTTGTGGTCGCCTTCGACCGCAGACACGTCGTGGCAGAAGTAGCAGGTGACGCCGCGAGCGCTCGGGTCGGTCAAATCCGGCAAGTTGAGCCCGTCCGTAGTCAGGCCGAGCTCGAGCGCCATGGGCGCGTGGCACTTGACGCAAAAGTCTCCGAGCTGACCGCCGGTCTCTTTCTGCCCACGCTCGTTCATCGCGATGAACACCGGATCGGTGGCCGCATAGGCGTGCATGCTGCCCTGCCACTCCGCATAGTGCTCGGCATGGCAGCCTTTGCAGGTCTCGGGGTCTCGCAACGCTTCGACCGACGCCACCGGTTTCACGGGCGCAGCGGCCGTGGATCCTTCACCGCACGCGCAAAGCGCCACGAGAAGCGCGCTCGCTCGGCGAATGCCGCTCATGGGAGCTAGCCCGGGATCTTCAAGAATTCGCGACGTTTGCCGAGGCGCATGAACTCTCGACGGGTGGTCGGACCGAGCGGACGGCGGCCGATGAAGCAGAGCGGTCCGAGCTCGCCTTCGATGTCGCGCTTGAGCGCCGCCATCGAGCCGCTCTGGATCTCGCACCGTCGTGCGGCAGCGTCGATGTTGAAGAGCTTCGCAGAGTTGAGACCGAGGACCTTGCGCTTGAGGTCTTGGGTCAGCGCGGGGTAGCCGTACTGCATCTGGAATTGCGGCGTGATGTCGAAGTTCCAGAAGGCGTCGACGTAAGGCTGTGGCTTCGAGGTCCAGATCGCGTCGCTGCCCCAGAGCAAGTTGTCTTGGCCAACGTAGAGCAGGAGCTTGCCGATCACGTGCGCAGCGATGGTCGGGTTGGTCATGATCTGGTTCCAGACCCCACCGATCTCGGCATACACGTTCTGATTCGGTCCGATGCCGCTGCTCTTCATCGACGTGATGAGCGCGTCGATGCCCACCATCGACATGTCCTGGTATGCGCCCTCCGTGGCTCCGAACACGCCTGCGCCGAAGCCGTAGCTCGAGTGATAGGCCACCCAGTTGGTGTCCGGATACATCTTGGCCACCACTGGAATGTCGCGCGGATTGCAGTGGTCGGCGTTGAACAGCGGCGCCGGAAGGCCCTTGTGGCAACAAAAGGTCTTGACCCCGGTTTGCCGCGCCTTCTCGATGAAGGGAATGCCGACGGCCGCATCGTCGAGCCAGTAACCGTCGGGCGCGTTGCCCCAGGTGTTGTTCGGGCCCCACTCGGTGTGGACCTTCCAGCAGATCACTTTTTCGTCCTGGACGAGGCGGTCCATGCCGTCGAGCTGAGCTTGCAGACCGTTGTTGGGCAGCACCTGGCCCTGGATGACCACGCGCTGGGAGTGGGCGAGCATGTTGATGTGATCGCGCGAAGCGGCCATCTCCGGATTCGTGATCGGCAGCTCGCTGTCGACGGCAGGCACGGCCGAGAGCATCGCCACGCTGGTGTGGCTCTGCACGAACATCAGGTCGATGTACTCGTCCTGCAGGAAGCAGCCCGGTAGGCCCTTGCCGCAGGCCGACTGCGTGGGGTAACCGAGATTGAAGAAGTTCGTGTACGAGTCGTTGCCGACGCGGTCGATGTGGTGCGTCTGCAGATCGAAGACGAACTCTTGCATCGGGTCCAACATCTTCGCAGCGGTGCACTCCGGGTCCATCGGATCGCCGGTCGAGTACATCCCGCCGACGCCGCCGCCCATGCCGCTGTCCACGCCGCTCGATCCGCCACCGCTGCCGCCTGAACCGCTGCCCCCCATGCCGCTCGCACCACCGCCGCCGCTGCTGCCGGTCGCGCCGCCGCTGCCACTGCCGGTACCCACGCTGCCCTGGCCGCTTGCGCCTGCGTTGGCTGCCGAGCCCTTCGCACCGTTCACGCCCGACACACCGGAGCTCGCGCCGAGGCCGCCGCTTCCGCCCGTGCTCGCGCGTTGCTTCGCGCTGCATCCCTCGACGTAGTTGATCACGGCCAAGCTCGTGGCCATGCCCATGCTGCTCGCCAGGAACTGCCGGCGATCGACCCCGTGCCTTCGCGCGCCTTCGTCCGCGCGCTCGAGGATCAGCTTGCGAATCAAGCGATCGCGCGGCGTCTGATCGTGAAAGTACTCGCCGTTGCTGTGGTTGCCGAGCCACAGCGGCGGCTCGAGCTCGGGCTCAGGTCGCGACTTCTTGATCAGCTTCAACCATCGATAGCGCTTCATGCTCCACTCCCTGCTCGCCCGTCACCCACGACCACGCCGCGCAGGTACGCTAGCCGAGCAAGCGCGCCACGTCGACCCCAGCCGTGCGCAGCGCCTGTTCCTGCATCGGGACGAGGGCCCGGACACCGGCGAGCGCGCGGTCGACCAGCGCGTCGTGCTCGGCGCGCGACATGGGCGCGCCCTCGGCGGTGCCTTGCACTTCGATGATGTGGCCGCTGCCGGTCGCGACCAGGTTGAGGTCGACCTGGCAGGAGGAATCCTCTTGATAGCAGAGGTCGAGCAGCGCAACGCCTTCGAGCAGCCCGACGCTCACCGCCGCGACCGGCTCGCGCAGCACACCTGGCTGGACCAGGCCACGCTTGCGCAGGTTGTCGAGCGCGAGCACGAGCGCCACGTAGCCGCCCGTGATCGACGCGCAGCGCGTGCCGCCGTCGGCGTCGAGCACGTCGCAGTCGACGGTGATGGTGCGTTCGCCCAAGAGCTCAGGGCGCACCGCGGCGCGCAGCGCGCGACCGACCAGGCGTTGGATCTCCTGGGAGCGGCCACTAACCTGGCCGTTGCGGCCCTCGCGCGCTTGCCGCGACGGGTTTGCGCGCGGGTGCATGGCGTACTCCGCGGTGACCCAGCCCTTGCCGCTCTTGCGCAGGAATTCCTTCACGCCTTCGTCCACCGAGACAGCGAGCAGTACCTTGGTACCGCCCTGCGTGATCAGCGCCGAGCCCTCGGGGAAGCGCTGCAGCCCGGTCTCGATCTGCACCGCACGCAGCGCGTCTGCGCTGCGGCCGTCGCTCCTGGAGCTCTTCGCCGTCGTGGTCATGGTCCCGCCTTCGATTGGAGCTCCTCACCGTCACTCGCGCGCAACGGTGCCGCGGGCTCCGGCTGCGCGGCCGCGCCGCGGTGCAGCGGAAACCACAGCTCGAAGCTCGTGCCTTTGCCTGGCGCGCTCTCGCACCGGATCGTCCCGCCGTGCGCGACCACGATCTGCTGGCTCAACGGCAGCCCGAGCCCCGTGCCGCCGGCCTTGGTGGTGTAGAACAGGTCGAAGATCCGCGCGCGCTGCTCGTCGGTCATGCCCGCGCCGTCGTCGACCACGCGAACCACGACGCCACCGCCCTCGGTCGCCACCTGCACGCGCACGCGGCCACCTCCGGGCATGGCTTCGCGCGCGTTCTTCAGCAGGTTGAGCAGCACTTGGCGGAACTGCGCTTCATCAACAGCCGCGAGCGGCAGGTCTGCCTGGGTCTCGACCTCGAGCTCGACCTCGGCCGCGTGGAGCTCCGGACGCAAGAACTCCGCGGTGCTGCGCGCGATGTCGCCGAGGTCCTCGGGCTCGAGCTGCGGATTGGGCAAGCGCGCCACGCGCAGATATTCCTCGGTGATCGCGGTGAGATGCTCGATCTCGCGGTGAATCGCGCGCAGCAGCTCCTTCTGAACCTGTGTTGCGCTCGCCAGCTCTTCCTCGAGCAGCTCGACGTTCAGACCGATGCTCGAGAGCGGGTTGCGGACCTCGTGCGTGACGTGTGCAGCCATCCGCCCGACCGCAGCCAGGCGCTCGGACTGCAACTGCATCTGCTGCAGGCGTTTCAAGCTCTCGTCGCGCGCGGCGAGCGCGGCGACCATGCGCTCGAACTCGCGGCCGAGCCGGCCGATCTCGTCGTCGGTCGCGGGGCTGAGCTGATGCGCGAGGTCGCCGCGTGCAACGGCCTCGACCCGTTCTTGCAGGCGCGGCAACGGTGAGAGCACGCGCTGCGACCAAACCGTGACGCCCACACCCACGAGCAGCGCCAGCACGACCAACACCGCGAGCACCGCGAGCGCGCGTTCCTGCTCGACCGCCGCTCGGCTGCTGGTCTGCTCGATGCGGCCGAGCACCGTGTCCCAGACGCCGCGTAGCAAGCCGTCGATGGCCCGCTCACGTGCGGCGAGGTCGGCGAGGATGCGCTCTGCGCTCTCTTTGTCTGCGGCGTCGAGCGCTGCGTACAAATCGCGGTAGCGGCCTTCGCCTTGCGCCAGCATGCTGGTCACGCGCTTGAGCTCGCGTCGGGCCTTGGCCAGGCTCTCTCGATCGGCCTCGGGCGGCGCCATGTGCTCGATGTACGCGATGCCTTCGAGCGCGTGATCGATGCTCGACGGGCGCGCCTTGCGCGCGGCGTTGAGCCAGGTGCGCGTCGCGCTCGAGTTGCGGTCGGAGAGCATGCGGTCGAGCAGGTTGCCGAACACCGACTGTCGCGCGCGCGCCTCGCTCACGGTCAGCGCCAGCGGCAGGTAGCCTTCGTGCACCAAGCTCAGCGTCGCGGCCGTGCGCTGGTGCTGCACGAAGCTCGCCACCGACACGAGCCCGCTCACCGTCAGCATCAGCGCAAACGCGAGAAAGACCCGCCGCGGAATGGTCAATCTCGGCCGCTTGCGCACGCCTGCAGCGTAGCAGGTTTGGGCCCCGCCTAGGGTTGCGGGCCGGTGAGGACCTTCTGCACTTCGGGCGCTAGAGACGGGTCGGCGGCGGTCGCGGCTGCGCCGGCGGTCCGCGCTTCTTCTCGCTTTCCGAGCGCGATGAGTGCTCGGGCGCGCAAGAGCTGCAGTGGACCGGGGCGCTTCACGCCGAGAGCCAGGCCGCGGTCGAGCTCGATCAGGGCGGGCTCGGGCTTGCCGGTCTCGAGGTAGGCTTCGCCCAGCAGCCGGTGCAAGCGCGGCATCGCGGGATCGATGTACAGCGCGCGCTCGCCGGCGCGCACGAGCTCGGCGTATGCCTTCTGCTTGCTGAGCGTGATGAGCAAAGCGAGATGCACGACGCGATCGTGTTGGTCGAGGTCCGCGATCGCCTCGATCGCGCGGCGGCCGAGCGCTTGGTCGCCCTGCTTGTCCGCGATCTCCATCAACACCCGGTACGCCTCGAGCTTGTCGGCGTCGAGCTCGACCGCACGCTCGGCTTGCTTGCGCGCCTCGGGCAGGTCCTTGCGTGACAGCGCCGCACGCGCGAGCAGTACGCGCAGGATGTAGCCGTCTTGGCCTCCCTCCACGATGCCTCGCAGGCAGCGTTCGGCGAGCGCTGCGTCGCGGTGCTCCAAAGCCACACGGGTGAGCGCGAACAGCGCCAAGGCATGCTGAGGCTGCTTGGCGAGCACGCGCAGCGCCGCCTTCTCGGCGGCCGCGAACTGATCGCGTGCGACGAACCCGAGCGCGAGGGCAGCCTGTGCGTCCACGTCATCCGGCGCTCGCTGCGCCGCAGCCGCGAGCGCGTCGAGATCCTCGTAGCGCGTGAAGTCGACGTAGAACTGCGAGTCGTACTTGTGCAGTCGCTGCTTCACATTGGCCCGGAAGTCGGCATCGAGCGTGTCGATGTCCACGCCCAGCACGTGCTCGAAGATCTCCTCGGTACGCCGGCCCGTGCCCCAGGCTTCGAGCATGGGTCGCACCTTGTCGAAACCGAAGCGCTGCACCACGTACACCACGGCTTGCGACGCCGCATAGTACGCGGTCATCAGATCTGCCGGGCTGCGCGCCTGGGTGAAGGCCTTGTTGAGCTCGCGCAGCTTCGGCACGCGGCCTTTCTCCAGTGCGACCCACAGATCGTAATCCTCTTCGCGCTTCCATTCGGGGCGCGCGATGATGGTCTCGTACTCGGCCAGGCCTTCGGTAAACCAGCGCGGCACGTGGTTCTTGCTCAATTGCAAATGAAAGACGTGCGCGAGCTCGTGCCAGGTGATTTGGCCCCAGTTGAACGGCCCCCCGCGTGGCGACAGCGCCGTCACCACTTTGCCGAAGCACACGCCCTGCACGCCCACGTTCGGCAGCCCGGTCGTGCGCACGGAGAAGTGCTGCAGGTCCGCGTAGAGCTCGACGTGCAGCGGTCCTTGCGGCGTGAAGCCGTAGCGAGCGCGCATGTCTTCGTACGCGCGCTGCAGCATCGGTACGAGGTACGGCTCGAGCGCGGCACGCTCGTCTTTGTGCACGCGCACCTCGAACGGCGGCGACGCGATGCTCTCGTACTGCTTGTCGATCACCTTCTCGTACAAGTTGAGCGTGTTGAAGACCTGGACGTTGAAGTGATCGCGTTTCCAGGCCTGATTCAGCGCTTCGAGCCCCGCTTTCTCGTCGCCCGAGCGCAACAGATTGAGCCCCAACGTGGCGTAGGCGAGCGCGTCCTCCGGATCGATGCGCAGCGCTTCGCGGGCCATCTGCACCAGCTCGTCGTAGCGGTGCTCCCACTCGGCGTACTCGGCGATGATGCTGAACATCCGGGAGAAGCGCGGGTTGCGCTTGAGCACCTCGGCCTTGGCCCGACCGAAGCCCACAGAATCGTCTGCGAGAAAGCGCGCCGCGGCGCGCACGCTGAGCGCCTCCAGCTCCGCCGGGTTGATCGACAGCGCGGCATCGATGTTCTTGTCGGCGGCGGCGATGTCCATCTCGCGCAGCGAGAGCGCCGCCCGCGTCACGTGCGCCGACACCAACCTCGGGTTCACGGCCAGCGCCTTTTGCAGGTGCTCCTCGGCCGCCCCAAAGTCGAAGGCTCGGGCCAGCGCGAGCCGCGCGGCGCCCACGTGCGCCTCCGGGCTGTTCGGATTGTGCTCGAGCGCCTCTTTGGCGCTCTCCTCGGCGTGGTGTTGATCGTTCTTGTCGAGAAACAGCGCTGCCCACTCGAGCTGGGTCTCGACGCGCGTGCGGTCGAGCAGCGCGGCCTCGCGGAACGCGTCGTTGGCGTCGTGAACGCTGCCGAGCGCGCGCGCCGCCATGGCCACGTAAGACAACGCCGCTGCGTCGCGGCCGAGGGCATCGTCGTTGTAGGCCTCGATCAGCACCATCAGATGCGGCTCGGCCTCCGCCGCGCGGCCGCGCTCGATCAAGAGCCGGCCGAGCAGCACCTGAGCACGGAAAGCCTTTGGATCGCGTGTCGCCCTCTCGAACGCCTGCACCGCGGCGTCGAGCTTGCCGCGCGCGTACAACGCCTCACCGCGTAGCGTCTCCGCGCGGCTCGACAGCGGGCGTTGCTGGGAAGCGGCCTCCGCACTGCGCTCGGCCTCCTCGTA
>JBIOJD010000189.1:0-7343 GCA_044450485.1 Polyangiales bacterium
GGCCCGCCCCGCGGCCGCAGGCAAGAGCAGCGCCCGCAGCGCAGGCTCGCGCAGCACGATCGCGTCCGGTCGGCCGGCCGCGAGCGCCCTGTACAACCGCCGCCCGAGATCGTCGAGCGCACGTTCCGTCGCCGGTCCATCCTGCAAGAGGCGCGCCTCGCGAGCCTCGCCCGCTTGCGCCGCACCACAAGCAAGAAGGAGCAACGCCAGAGAGCAGAAGGTGAAAAGGCGCCGGGTCACTGGATCGCGAGCGGGAACTTTATCCGAAACGTCGGCTGCTTGAAGCGGGGAAATCGCGCGCGCCGGATCACGCCCTCCATGCAATGGCCGCTCGACGCGCCGACGAACGGTGCACCGGTGATCTCGACACCCGCCACGCGTCCGTCCGAGCGCACCACGATGGCCGCGGTGGCCATGCCGTGCTGGCCCATGGCGCAACCGCGAATCGCCGGCAGCAGCACCACCATGGCCTGTGTGAGCTGATCGCGCGTGGGCGTCAGAGGCAGCTCGGCCGCGGCGAGGGCTGCTTCGTGCTTGCGCTCTAGCTCCTGGCGCCTGGCCGACGGAGACAGCGCTTCGTCGAGCAGGCGGTCGACGGTCTCGGGGGGAGCCGCCTTGGCCAGCGCCACGGTCGCCGGCGCGTCTTTCTCGAGGCCGTCGTCGCTCGCCTCGGGCGCATCTGCTGTAGCAGTGCCCGGAGCCACCACCACGGCGGCAGCGGGAGCTGCAGGTTGACTGGGCGCATCGGACCGAGGTGAGGCCTCTGACCGTGGGGCCTCCGGCGGGACCGAGCTTCGCGCGCCCCGCGCCTGCTGCGGCGTGCCCACGGCGATGTGCTCGACGGCCGGCAGCGTCTGGGCGGCGACCGCCTGCGGGGCAGGCGATGCCGGCTCGACCGAATCGGCTTGCCGCACCGCAGCCGCTGGCGGGGCCGGACCTTCGGGCGCGGCCGGTGCGGGGGCGCCGGCCTGCGCTGTGGCGGGCGGCGCGACTTGGCTCGGCGGCCTTCCCACGCCGAGCGCGAACAGCGCGACCGAGATTCCGGCGCCTATGCCCACTCCTAAGAGCAGTGGCACGGTCCAGGTCGAGCGCACGGTCTGCTGCGAAGGAGCCGCCGCGACCGGGGCTGGGCCGGCCGCCGCAATGCGCGAGCCCGCGACCTTCGATAGCGCGTCGAAATCGGCGTCGTCTCCATCCGGCGGCGCTTCGCTCGGCTGGGGCAGCGCGCCTGCCAGCGACTCGAGGTCATCGACCGGCTCGGAGGGCGGGGACACGCCTTCGCCAGCGCCCTCGCCCTCGCCTTCCGGCTCTGCCCGTTTGTCGTCGGGGGACACTCGCGTTCTTCTCCGCCGCCGCCTGATCTATGCCTAGCAGTGGACAATGCGGGCGTCCACGACGCGCCTTTCCAGTCAGCGCGGGCGAAGGCTGACCCGCATCAACAGCGCATCCTCGCCATTGTCGGAGTAGTAGCGCGGACGCACGCCGACGCGTTCGAATCCGTGGCGCTCATAGAGCCGGATGGCGACCCCATTGCTCGGCCTGACCTCGAGCACGATGGAGGTCGCGGCATGGATGTGACCGAGCTCGAAGAGGTCGGCGAGGAGCGCTCGACCGTGGCCGCGCCCACGTTCCGTCGGCGTGACTGCGATATTCATGAGCTGAAGCTCATCCGCGATGCGCCAGTAGTTCAGAAACCCGACGATGTTCGTGACCCCAGCCGGCCGAAGCACGCGCAAGCCCGAAAATGGCCGCGCGAGCTCCTTGCGCAGCTCCTCCAACGGCCACGGCAACGGAAAGCAGGCCTCAGCGATGCGGTACACCGCATCGAGGTCTCCCGGCCGCGCCGGCAGCACGCTCGGCTCATTTACCGGCGAGGGCAGCCCGAGCCTCACACCTGCAGGGACTTCAGCTCGAGGAACTCCTCGAGACCGAACTTGCCGAGCTCGCGCCCGTGGCCTGATTGCTTGTAGCCACCGAACGGAGCCATCAGGTTGAACCCGCCGCCGTTGATGTCGACCTGTCCGGTGCGCAGCTTGCGCGCGACGCGCTTGGCGCGTTCAGGATCGCCCGACCACACGCCGCCCGCGAGCCCATAGATGGTGTCGTTGGCGATGCGAATGGCATCCTGCTCGTTGTCGTAGGTGATGATCGACAGCACCGGCCCGAAGATCTCTTCTTGCGCGATGGTCATGTCGTTCTTGACGTCCGCGAACACCGTCGGCTTGACGAAGTAGCCCTTCGGCAGGTCGGCAGGTGCATCAGGTCCACCCGTCACCAGGGTGGCGCCCTCCGCGATGCCCTTCTTGATGTAGGTCCGCACGCGGTCGCGCTGCGCCGCCGAGACCAGCGGTCCGAGCCGCGCCTTGCCGCCGAGCGGGTCGCCGACCGTGAAGGTCTCTGCGGTCTTCTTCGCGATCGCCACCGCCTCGTCGCGGCGCGATTTCGGCACGAGCAAACGCGTGTGCGCGCTGCAGGTCTGGCCCGAGTTCATGTAGCAATTGCGCACGGTGCCAGCGACTGCCTTCTCCAAGTCGGCGTCGTCGAGCACCACGCTCGCCGACTTGCCGCCGAGCTCGAGGTGCACGCGCTTGATGGTCTGCGCCGCGACCTCGGACACGCGTCGCCCGGCGCGCGTCGAGCCCGTGAACGAGATCATGTCCACCTCGGGGTGGGCCGCGAGCGCCTCACCCACGACGGGGCCGTAGCCGCTCACCAGATTGAACACGCCCGAAGGCAAGCCGACTTGCTGCACGACCTCGGCCAGCAGGAACGCATTGAGCGGCGCGACCTCGCTCGGCTTGAGCACGACCGTGCAGCCTGCCGCGAGCGCGGGTGCCACTTTGGCCGCGATCTGGTGCAGCGGGTAGTTCCAAGGCGTGATGCAACCAACCACGCCGACCGGCTCTTTGACCACGACGGAATTGCCAACCTGCTCCTCGTACACCATCTCGGCCCCGAGCTTGGCGTAGACGCCGAAGTTCATCGTGGGCAAGCCCGCTTGGATCATCTTGCTGAGCTGCAGCGGCATGCCGACTTCTTGGGCGACCAGTGTGGCGAGCTCGTCGCCACGGGCCGCGAGCCCGGCCGAGATCTTCTGCAGATACTCGGCGCGCTTCGCGGGCGCGGTCGCAGACCAGCTCTCGAACGCCGCGCGCGCCGCTTTGACGGCTCGGTCTACGTCCTCGGCGGTGCCCTCGGGGATCCGCCCCATGACGTCTTCGGTGGCGGCGTTGATCACGTCGATCGAGCCCTTGCCCGAGGGCGAAACCCAATCGCCGTTGATGAACAGCTTGTCGTGGACCTTCATGGCGTCTCCTGTGTGGCTTTATGCGGCCGGCGGCCTGTCACGGTGGAAAGATTTCGCGCACGAGTCAAGCGGGTTTGCGCGGAGCCGCGACTCACGCCTCTCGCTACTCGCCAGGCTGGAAAGGGTGCCGTACAGCCGGCTGCACAGTGGCGCAACTCCCCGCGATCGTGGCGTTTTCTGCACCTTCGTCGACCCGTCACGAAGAGCCCCGCGCATGCTATGGTTGGGACGGAACAGGCCCCCGCGCTGGACGGTCGCGGAGGACTTGGAGGAGGGCAGAGCCATCGCCCAACC
Source organism: Polyangiales bacterium (assembly GCA_044450485.1). Lineage (GTDB taxonomy): Bacteria > Myxococcota_A > Polyangia > Polyangiales > JAFGIB01 > CAVZVA01. The sequence goes on from JBIOJD010000189.1 coordinate 3,602, forward strand.
TGATCCACTGGTCGGAACTACGCTGCTGGACCGCTATCGGGTGCTCGAATGCATCGGCGCCGGGGCGATGGGTGCCGTCTACCGTGCGCAACAGGTGGGGCTCGAGCGCGAGGTCGCGCTCAAAGTCTTGAAGAAGCAACAGGACGTCGCGGGCGACGTGCTGGCGCGCTTCGAGCGAGAGGCCCGCGCGCTCAGCGCCCTGACTCATCCCAACACGGTCCGCGTCTTCGACTTCGGCGCGACTCCTGACGGGTTGTTCTTCCTGGCGATGGAGCTCTTGCACGGTGAGCTCGCCTCGGACCGCCTGTCACACGGCGGCGCGATCGCCACGGGCGAGGCCATCGGATGGATGCGGCAGGTGCTGCACTCGCTCGGCGAAGCCCACGCCAAAGGCATCATCCATCGCGACATCAAGCCCGACAACATCTTCCTCGCGCGCGTCGAGGGCCGCAGCGAGCCCGTGGCCAAGGTTCTCGACTTCGGCATCGCCAAGTCGATCGAGGGCGAGCGCAAGCTCGATCAGTTCGAGACCCTCGACGGAACCGTATTCGGCACGCCGCGCTACATGTCGCCCGAGCAGGCGCAGGGCAAGCCGCTCGATCATCGCACCGACCTCTACGCGGTCGGCATCGTGCTCTACGAGCTGCTCGTCGGCGCGCCTCCGTTCGTGGACCGCGACGCCGTGATCGTGATGGCAAAGCACATCCGCGAACAGCCAGCGCCGCTGCGCTCGGCGGCGCCCACCCGCAGCTTCCCGCCTAGCCTACAGCGCGTGCTGGACCGGGCGCTGCACAAGTCGCCGGAGATGCGCTTCCAGAGCGCCGAGGCGTTCGACGAGGCGCTGCTGCCATGTCTGCGCGATGCCGAGTTGCTCGAGCACGCACCGCTGCGGGCTCGACGGCTGCTCGCCGCAGCGCTCACCGCGCCGCGCTGGGCACGCTGGACGCTTGCGGCTGCCTCGCTCGCGGTGGTCGCCGCGGTCACGGCCACGGTCGCGCTGGTCAGCGACCCCAAGGTCGCACGCAGTGAGGCGAGCACGGCGCCGGCAGCTGTCCCGGTCGCGGAAGCGCCGGTGCCCTCCCCTGCGCCGACGCCGGTGACGCCCGCTCCGGCCACACACACGATGACGCTCTATAGCGAGCCCGCTGGCGCGAACGTCTGGCGCGACGAACGCTTCGCGGGCGTCACCCCGCTTCCGCTCGAGGTCGCAGAGGGCCGCAGCATCCGCGTGCGCGTGAGCGCGCAGGGGTTCACGGCACAGACGCTCGACCTGACTGCGGGCGAGAGTATCCACAAAGTGAAGCTCGAGCGCCTGCGCCCCGCGGAGACCGCCCGCCTCGACAAGTCCGCGGCCAAGCGCGCGCACGCCTCGCGTCCGCGACGGGCGGCCAAGGCTAGCAACTCCGGCGGGGCGGCACGCGCGGGAACGGCGGGCCACGACAGCTACGAGAAGTTCTCGCCGTGAGCTCGGGCGCGCTCGCATGACGGACGGCTGGCTGGAGAAGGCAAGCCAGCACCTCGAGTGGCCGCGATTGCAGGATGCGGTGCTCTCGCGCTGCCGCGGAGACTCGGCGAGAAGACGCGGGCTCACGCTCGCCCAGAGCCGACGCGAGGCCGAGCTGCTGCTGCGCGAGACCTCCGAGGCGATGGCCCTGCTGGAGCGGGGCGAGCGCTTCCCGCTTCAAGACCTGCGCGATGTGCAAGCGCACCTGGCGCTGCTCAGCCGAGAAGGGTCGCTCGGCGCTCTAGCTTTGTCCGACCTGCTGCGCACGCTGAAGAACGCCCGCTCCTTGCGCTCGTTCCTCGCTGGCCACCGGAGTTACGCGCAGAGCCTCCACGCGGCTTTTGCCGCCGACCCGGCGCTCGACGCGCTCGAGCAGCAGCTCGACGACGCGCTCGAGCCCGATGGCACGCTCTCCGATCGCGCGAGCCCCGAGCTCAAGAGCCTGCGCAGTGAAATCGCAAACCTGCGCGAGCGCATCATCGGGCGCTTGCAGCAACTGATGGACCGGCACGAAGACGTGCTCTCCGACCGCATCTACACGCTTCGCGAAGGGCGTTACGTGCTGCCGGTGCGCCGCGACGCGCACGAGCACGTCGCTGGCATCGTCCACGGCACGAGCCAAAGCGGGGCGAGCGTGTTCGTCGAGCCGCGCACCATCGTCACGCACGGTAACCGCTTGAAGCTGGCGGAGTCGGAGCTCGAACGGCAAGAGCAGCGCGTGCTCGCGGCCTTGTCGGAGCGAGCCCGCGAGTTCCTGCCGAGCCTCGTGGCAGCAGCCGAAGCGCTCGACCGCATAGACCTGCGCCACGCGAGCGCGCTGCTCGGTCGCGAGCTCCTCGGCTGCGTTCCCGAGCTCTGCGAGCAGAGCGCGATCGAGCTCGAGGCCGCCCGCCATCCGCTCTTGGCGCTCGAGCCGGGCGGGGCCGTGGCCAACGACATCGCGCTGCAAGAGGGCAAGGGTCTCGTGATCTCGGGGCCCAACGCCAGCGGCAAGACCGTGCTGCTCAAGACGCTGGGGCTGTGCGCGCTGATGGCACGCCACGGACTGCCCATACCGGCTGAGGCGGGGAGCCGCGTAGGTTTCTTCGAACGGGTGCTGACCGACGTCGGCGACGAGCAGTCGACCGCCAAGAGCCTGTCGACGTTCTCCGCCCACATCACGAACCTGCGCACGATTTTGGCGACAGCGGACGACCGCTCGCTCGTGCTGCTCGACGAGCTCGCGACCGGGACCGACCCCGAAGAGGGCGCCGCGCTCGCGTGCGCAGTCGTGGATGCGCTCTGCAATGCGGGCGCCGCGCTTGCGGTGACGACCCACTATGAGCCGCTCAAGGCCTTTTCCTTGCGCGATCCGCGCTTGCGCTCGGCCTCGGTCGGATTCGACGTCGAGCGCATGGAGCCGACTTTCGTGCTGACGATGGACCTGCCCGGTGCGTCGAGCGCGCTCGTGGTCGCGAGGCGCTTCGGCATTCCCGAGCCCGTGCTGGCGTTCGCCGAGCGCGTGCTGCCCGAGCAAGCCCGCGAGTTCTCGCGCTTGTTGACCGAGCTCACGGCGCAGACGACGGCGCTGCGCGATGAGCGGGCCGTGCTCGCGAGCGAGCGTGCGACGTTGCGCGCGCTGCAGGACCAAGAACGTGCGCGGCTCGATGTCTTGCGCCGTCAGGGCGACGCCAAGATCGAGCGCGAGCTCGCGGCGCTGCAGCGCGAGGTGGGCGAGGCGCGCGCGGAGATCGAGCGTGCACGCGTCGAGGCCAAGGCTCGAGCAGCCGACAAGCAACAACTCGCCTCGGCCGAGAAGGTGGTGAACGCCGTTGCCGCGCGCGTGGCGCTCGGCGGCGACCTCTCCTCGGCAGCACGCGCGCCCGAAGCCCGCGGCGCTCCGCGGGCCGCGATCGATCCCGGGCAAATCACTCCGGGCGAGCGAGTGCACGTCACACGACTGCGCTCGGACGCAGTCGTGATCGAGGGTCCGAGCAAAGGACGCGTGCGGGTGGCGGTCGGCCCGCTCAAGCTCTGGGTCGACGGTGACGAGCTCGCCGCGGCCGAGCCGGTTGCGGCCGCCACACGCAGCGTGCGCAAAGCACCCGCCGCGAGCCCTGTCGTGGGCAGAACCGCAGACAACACGCTGAACCTCAAGGGGATGCGCGTCGACGATGCGCTCAGCCTGATGGAGAGCTTCATCGATCGGCTGTCCACGACCGATCTGCGCGTGGGCTACGTGCTGCACGGTCACGGAAC
>JBIOJD010000190.1:0-7340 GCA_044450485.1 Polyangiales bacterium
AGGAAGAGAGGGGCTTACCGCCGTGAGCCCGAGCGCGCGGTCGACCAGGACCTCGCATGCCACGCTGAGCACGAACGCGCTGTCGAGCCCGCCGCTGTACGCGACGATCACGGAGCCCATCTCGCGCAACCCAGTACGCAATTGCTCCAGCTTGGTCTGTGCCTCACTCACCGCCAATCGGTGTACCACCCGCCCCGAACACATGCCAACGGTCGAGACAGCCGTCCCAATCGCGCTGAGGGCCGACTGTCGGCTCCGCTGCGTGAGGGGATCCGGCTCTGCCGATTCAGCAACCTCGCCCACTGCGTCTTGAGGGGTGAAACGCGGCTCCGCCGCGTGAGGGGAGCGAAGCTCCCGCTCCGCGTGGGGTGGGTCCCGTTGGGCTTTGCCCAACGGGCGGGGAGTCGCGTGTCTCCCCGATAAACTAAAGATTCGGCGAAAACGGGGGCTTGCCGGTGCTCGGGGTGTCGTAGCCGCGCTCTTCGTCGTTGCGTAGGCGGATGCGCCACACGGTCTTGTGCTTCAGCGCGCGCCCGCGCAGCGTCACGCCGTGCTCGGCCAGGCTCGGAGAGAGCTCCATGTGGATCGCCTGCGTAGGGCAGACTTTCACGCACGCCGCGCAGTCCCAGCACTCGCGATTGTCGACGATCGCTGCTTTGTCGTTGCCCTTGATGAACATCAGATCGCCCGGGCAGTCGCGAACGCACATCGGCTCGTCGGCTGTGCCGCAGCGATTGCAGGTGTTTTCGTCGACGTGAATGCCCATCGTCGCCGTCAGCCTTCTCCCGTGGCACGCCGGCTGCGGATCACCGCGCCGTCGGCCAGCGGCGGAAGCCGCACGTCGATGTGCGCGCGTTCGACCGGATGCTCGAGCATGCGGATCTCGCCGTCGGCGTTGCGGACACTGTTGACGAACACCAGCCAACGAGCGTCGTCGCGCTCGGGAAAATCCAGGCGCTCTTGATAACAGTGCCAGCGCGTTTCGCGCCTATGCAGCATGTGCTCGACCAGCGTGCGGGCGACGGTCACGCGGTCGATCACCTCGTGGCACTGCATCAGCTCGAAGGGCGTGCGCGCGACGAGCGACTCGACCTCGCGCTCGAGTCGCTGCAAGTGCAGGCGCGCGATCCCGAGCTCGCCCTCGGAGTAGCCGTACTGACTCGAAATGCCGCCTGCGTATTCGTCCATCACTTTCTGCAAACGTTCTTCGAGCTCGCGCGGCGTGACGCCTTCGCTGCGCTGCATCGGGCGCTGAGCGCGGGTGCGCTCGGCCGTCACCCGCTCCGGGTCCGCGGTGGCTCGCTCTGCTGCGCGCACTTCCGCGATGATGTCGCGCACCGCGAGCACGGCTTCCGCCCACGCGCCCGAGGCATACTTTTTCGGCGAGCCGCCGGCCACGTCGCCCGCCGCCCACAGTCCCGGCAACGTCGTGCGTCGCGCCACGTCGATCCAGTAACCGCTCAGCCCATGACCGCCGACCACGTGCGGCTCACCGCCCGCGATCTCGACCGGCGCCATCTGTCCCCCCTGCCGGCCGTAGTACGCTTCGTCGCTCATGATCAGCGCGCCGGCGGGCGCCATCGACAGGTACGCGGCGATCGTCCCTTCGAGGCGCTTGGGGTTTACGCCGCGCAGGTCGAGGTAACACGGGCCGCGACCTGCGCGGCGCTCCAGCAAGGTCGCGTACAGTCGGTCTTGCGTCGTCATCGAGCGACCGCCGAGGTGCGCGTAGTGCTTGTCGAGATACGCCTCGCCGAGCGCGTTGATCTGCGGCACGCCCAGCCACTGTGCGATCTCGCCTGTGGGCGCGATCGCGTCCTTCACGCGCAGCGGGATGAAGCGGAATTCGAACGAGGTCATCTCCGCGCCGCCGCGGATCCCCATCGCCAGCCCGGCCCCGGTATTGAACGGCGAGTACCACATGCGGTGCGCAGCGAGCCCGGGGTTGTTGGGCCGGTACAGCCCGGCGGCGCCGCCGGTGCAGATCAGGACCGCCTTGGCGCGCACGTGATGGAAGCGCGCGTCGCGCGTGCTGACGCCGAACGCGCCGACCACGCGGCCCTCGTGAACGTCGAGCGCGGTCGCGTTCACGCGATTGAGGATCGTCGCGCCTGAGGCCTCGGCTTGCTTGCCGAGGATCGGCTTCAAGCGCTCGCCGAAAATCTTGATCGATGCGCGGCCGCGCTTGAGCGGTCGGTCGCGCTCGTCCTTGGGAATCGGCAGCCCCCAACCCTCGATGCGGCGCACCTGCTCGTTCAGCTCGGCTGCCATGCTGAGCGTGAGGTCGTCGCGCACCACGCCGAGCGTGTCGCGCATCACGTAGCGCAGGAACGATTCGGGCGTCTCCCCTTGGTGCAGATAGGCGTTGAGCGCGCTGATCCCCGCGGCCAAACAACCGCTTCGGTACACGTGGGCCTTCTCCATCACCACCACGTCGAGCTCGGGCGCGCGCTCGCGGGCCTCGACCGCCGCGACGCACCCGGCGGCGCCGCCGCCGATGATCAGCACATCGCAGGTGCGTAGGGCGACGTCCGCCATCTTCAGCGCACCGTCAGCGTCGACTCGCGAAACCCGTTGCTGCCAGAGACGTGGACCCACAGCTTGGTGTCGACGACCTTGCCCTGCACCACGCTCACCACCAAGAACGCGCACGGCCACATCAAGAGCCCATCCGATGCGAACGTGGCCGAGTCCTCCTGCGAGAAATACGCGCCCGCATCGCAATGCGAATGGTAGATCACCTTGATCGGTCGGCCCTCTGCGTCACCGCCGTCGAATGCCTTGGCGGCGCGCAGCTCGTTGATCTTGAAGTACGTGCGCGAGGTGCGCGGAAAGGTGACGGGATCGAGCGCGTGGAACTTGTCGGCTTCGTTCACCTGCCGAACGCTGCCGTCGACCAGCAGCGCGTCCCCGATCGGCCCGGCCGCAAAGCCACAGCTCTCGCTCGGATAGCACTCGAGCGCGTGCGCGTGGATGTCGTCGAGCACGCGCCGCTCGATGACGAGGTCGCCTCGGATCCACGGGCGCTCACCACTCATAGTGTTTCTCCCAGCGCATCGGCGCGAAGTAGCGGTCGCCTCGGTCGCACGCGACCGTCACGACACAGCCCTTGCCGATGCGTTTCGCGATCTCGAGCGCCGCAAACACGTTGGCGCCCGTCGAGTGGCCCACGTGCAAACCCTCCTCGTGTGCCAGCCGGTCTGCCATGTCCCAGCCGTGCTCGGTCTGCACGGTCATGTGCTCGTCCGGCAGCTTCGCGTCGTAGATATCGGGCACCAGCGAGCTCGCCATGTGCTTGAGGCCTTCGAGCCCGTGCAGTGCCTCGGCCGGTTGGGCTTCGACGCACAAGATCTTGCGCGTGTGCTCGTGCAGGCGTCGCGTCGTGCCCATCATGGTGCCGCTGGTCCCGAGGCCCGCGACGAAGTGTGTGATCTCGTCGCCGACCTGCTCGAGGATCTCGCGGCCCGTGCCCAAGTAATGCGCGCGCGGGTTGCTCGGGTTGCGGTATTGGTCGGCGTAGAAGTAGCGGTCAGGTTCCTTCTGCACGAGCTCGCGGCACAAGCGAATCGCTCCGTCCGAGCCCTCCATCGGGTCGCTGAACACGAGCTCGGTGCCGAAGGCGTGGGTGATGTCCTTGCGCGCCTGCGACACGTTCGAAGGCATGACCAGCAGCACGCGGTAGCCGAGCGCCGCGCCGAAGATCGAGTAGGCGACGCCGGTGTTGCCACTGGTGGCGTCGATCAGGATCTTGTCCTTGGTCAGGCGCCCATCGGCGATTCCGTCCTGCATCATCTGCAGGGCAGGGCGGTCCTTCACCGAGCCACCTGGATTGCAGTACTCGAGCTTGAGGTAGAGCTTCACCTCGGGAACCTCGCGCCCGATGTTGCGCAGATGCACGAGCGGCGTGTTGCCCACGGCCTCGATGATCGAGTCGATGCGGCGGCTGCGTTTCACGGCGAGGGTTCTCCCGAAAGCACCACGGCCGGCAGACCGGCAGCGCGCCCGATGCCGAGCTCTGCCTTGATCACCTCGACGGCCGCGAGCGCACCGCACAGCGCGGCAGCCGCCTCGACGAGATCGGGTGCTCCAGCGATCGCCTGAACCTCGCGGGTGGCGGGCACGGCCCGCGCGAGCGTCGCGTTCTCGGCGTCGGCCGGCCGAACGTCGATCCCTGCGCGCTCGAGGTACACGCGGGCTACGTCGGACGCGCGGACGTCGGCCGAGCCCGGAAATCGCACACTCGCCGCGCACAGCCGAGCCTGTCCGTCCGCGCCGATTTCCGGCAGCAGGAGGTGACGCGCGTAACGCTGCTTCTGGGCGGGCTTCAGCATCGCTGCATCAACCACCGGCGATGGCGGGCACGATGCTGATCGAGTCGCCGTCCTTGACGGCGGTCTCCAGACTGTCGAGGAAGCGGATGTCCTCTTCGTTCTGGTAGATGTTCACGAACCGCCGCACGCCCTTCTCGTCGCACAGGCGGTCCTTCATGCCGGGGTAGGCCCGCTCGAGATCGTCGATCACCTCGCGCACGGTCTTGCCTCGGGCTTCGACCTCGTCCTTGCCTCCGGTCAGCGTCCGGAGGGGTGTCGGCACTCGCACTTTCACGGCCATGGCTGCGCTCCTTTTGTGACGTGATCAAGCCGCGTGCTCGGGCCGCACGTAGCGAGAAATCTGGGTGTCGCGGATCTGTCCGCTGCACAGCGGGCAGCGCGGTTGTCGCTCGATGCGGCGCCGCCGCAGCGTGCCCGCGAGCCCGTCGTAGCTCCACAAGACCGATGCGGCGCTGGTCTCGCCTCGGAGCAAGCGGATCGCGATCGCGGCCTGCAACGCGCCGATCGCCCCTGCAACCGGACCGACGATGCCGGCCGCTGCGCAGGTCTCCTCGATGCCGCGGGGGACATCCTCGAACACGCAGCGCAGGCATGCGCTGTGGCCAGGCACGCTGCCAAGCGCCCAACCGACCCAGCGCACGGCGCCGCCCTGGACCAGCGGCACACCGGCCAAGGCGCAGGCGTCCGCGACCAGGAATTTGCTGGCGAAATTGTCCGCGCCTTCGAGCACCAGATCGTGTCCGCTGACGACCGACCGAGCGTTGTCGGGAATGATCCGGATTTCACGTGCAACGGTGTCGCATTTGATTCCCGCCAGAGCTGCTTCGCGTTTGATCCTCAATGCAGCGACCGCGGCCTTGGCGGCACCCGCGTCGGCCTCCTCGTAGAGCGTCTGACGGTGCAAGTTGGTTAGGTCGACCGTGTCGTCGTCCAGCACCGTGATGTGACCGACGCCGGAGCGCGCGAGCACACGCGCCGCGGGACAGCCGAGGCCGCCGGCCCCGACGATCAGCACGCGCGAGTCTCGAAGCGTCTTCGCCATCAGAAGTACTCGTCGAGGCTGAAGTACCGCTCGCCCGTGTCACACAGGACCGTGACCACGTGCTTGGCGGGGCCGAGCTCACGGGCGACCTCGGCCGCCACGTGGGCGTTCGCGCCTGCGCTGATGCCTACGAGCAAGCCTTCTTGCCGAGCAAGCCGCCGCTTCATTTCGTAGGCATCTCGGTCGCTTACGTGGCGAATCTCATCCACGACCGAGCGCTCGAAGTTGCCGGGCACGAAGCCCGCGCCGATGCCTTGGATCTTGGTCGGACCGGCCTCTCCGCCCGAGAGCACGGGACTGCTTTCGGGCTCCACCGCGATCACGCGGGTGCTCCGGTCGTGTTGCTTCAGTCGTCCACCCACGCCGCTGACCGTGCCCCCGGTTCCGACCGCGGCGACGAACGCCGCGATCGGGTCGTCGCCCATCGCATCGAGGATCTCGACGGCAGTGCGGGCTCGGTGCGCCTCGGGATTGGCGGGGTTGTCGAACTGCATCGGCATGAACGCCGAGCGCTGTTGCGCGATCTCCTGGGCCGCTTCGATCGCGCCGTCCATGACCTGTTCGGCAGGCGTGAGCACGATTTCGGCGCCGTAGGCCTGGAGCAAGGCGCGCCGTTCCAGCGACATGCTCTCGGGCATGGTGAGCACGAGCTTGTAGCCCTTGACCGCGCAGACCAGGGCCAAACCGATGCCGGTGTTGCCTGAGGTGGGCTCGACCAAGGTGGATCCTGGGCTGATCCGGCCCGCGCGCTCGGCAGCTTCGAGCATCGCCAGGCAGATGCGGTCCTTGACCGAGCCGCCGGGGTTGAGCTGCTCGCACTTGGCCCACACGGTCGCGCTACCCGCATCGGCCAGCGAGCGAAGACGCACGAGCGGCGTATCGCCGATCAGCTCGAGCACGGTGGTCACGATGCTGGGGGAAGCGCTGCCCATGTGCTCAGATCGCGTAGACGTAGCGAGTCGCCGCGCTCCTGGCCAGCCCTTGTTGTTCGGCGCGAGCGCACAGATCTGACAGCGTGACCTCGTCGAGGCAGCCCTCGATCTTGCGTGCGACGGCGCCCAGCACCTCGCGCAGCACGTCGTGGCCAGTGCCACGTGCGCGGAGCTCGCTCGCACCGAGCCCGGTCGGGCCCTCGACGGCGCGCACCACGTCGCCGAGCCGCACCTCGGCGGGGAGCCGAGCCAGCTCGTAGCCGCCGCGAGGACCGCGCTTGGAGCGCACGATGCCGACCCGCTTGAGGTCGCGAAAAACCTGCTCGAGGAAGCGCGAGGGGATGCCCTGGCGCGCGCAAATGTCCCTGATCTGCGCGGCCTTGCCCTCGTTGTGGTAGGCGAGGTCGAAGACGGCCTGCACTGCGTAACGGCCCTTGCTCGACAGCTTCATGGGAATGATAAATATGCGTTAGCCTATCGGGAATAGCAACAATCGCCCGGCGCTGCGTCGACCGCCCAGGGACGCAACTCGGGGCCGCCGATCCCAATTGGCGCTACCCTTTGTTCAGGCGACGACCATGGGATCCCGCTGCGCGCCACCTGTCCTCGCTGCCCAGGCGCTCGGCACGTTGCTCCTGTTGGCGCTGGGTCCGGGCGCCGGCCAAGGCGCCGCGCAGGCCGCTGCCCAAGGCACGCTGGGCGCATGTGCGGACCGTGTCATTAACGCGGCGCGCCGGCAGGGGGCGACGCCCTCGTCGGCGCCGACCGTGGACTTCATGCTGAGCGGCGACGAGCGCAGCTACGAGTACGGACTGCCGGAGGACGGCTGCCTCGCCGTGCTGGCGATCGGCCATCGGCAGGTGCAGCACATCGGCCTTTCGCTGTTCGCACCGAGCGGGCGCTTGCTCGCGCAAGACGACTCGCGCGGGGCGCACGCCTACGCGCGCTTCTGCGGACGCGGTGGCCGCCGCGTGATCGCGGACCTGCGCATGCTCGACGGCGAGGGCGAGCTCTATGCGGTGCCCCTGTGGAACG
>JBIOJD010000191.1:0-7337 GCA_044450485.1 Polyangiales bacterium
GCACCACACCCTCGACCAACAGACCGATCGCGACGCGGTGACCGCCGAGCGCAAAGAACGACGCGACTGCCAGCCAAAGCTGAAGCGTGCCGAGCGCGCTCTCGGCGCCGTCGAGCGCACTGAAACGGCCGTAGAGTCGCCCAGCCCACGAGAGCGCGAGCAACGGCAACGCGAGCGCGAGCGCGTACACGAGGCCGATCAGAGCCTCGCGCAGCCCGAGCACCGAGAGCGACCATGCGGAGAGCGACAACGCGGGTGCAACTCGAGCGGCCGCAGGCCAAGCGCAGAGCGCGAGCACGAGCGTCGCTGCGACGCCGAGCGTCGCGGGGCTCCCGCGCACCACCAGCCACGGCACGAGCCACGCGAGCGGCGCGAAGCGCGCGCACAACAGGAGCGCGAGCGCAACGCCGTGCGCCAGCGCCTGCGGATCGAGCACTGCTTGCGAGAGCGCGTGGCTCACGGCGCGCGCTGGGCGAGCTGCGCGAGCACCGCGTTCGTGAACCCAACGAGCTCGCGCTGCATCCACGCCCCGCTCAACGACAGCGCGAGCGCGACTGCGAGCAAGCGCGGCACGAACGAGAGCGCCGGGTCCTGCACCTGAGTCGCCGCCTGCAGCGTTCCGGTCACCAATCCCGCGAGCGCGCACGCCACGAGCGCCGGCACGCTCAACCACAACGCGAGCTGCAACGCCGCAAGCACCTGCACCGAAAGCTCAGCCACAGCCACGCTACCAAGCTATCGATCAAAGCCTCGAGAAGCAACGCCAGCAACGACCACCAAGTCCGCGCCGCATCAAGTAGACGAGTGAGCGAAGCGAACCCCGCAGGAGGGTGGGCCCCGGCGAGCTTTGCTCGCGAGTGAGCGAAGCGAACCCCGCAGGAGGGTGGGGCCCCGACAGCTTTGCTGGCGGGGCGGGAGCAACTGTCTAGAGTCTTTTTCGAAGTGGGCTGCTAGGGAGTCAGCTCTGGGCAGCAGTGGTCTGCTGCTGCAAGTGGCTTTTCATGACCGCGTTGGCGATCGTCAGCAGCTTGCGCATGCAGGCGACGAGCGCGACTTTCTTCAGCTTTCCAGCGCTGAGCAGCCGCTTGTAGAACGCGCCGATCACCGGGCTGCGACGCGTGGCCACCAGCGTGGCCATGTACAGGGTCGCCCGGGCATCGGCGCGGCCGCCCCAGATGTGACGCCGGCCGCGGCTTTGACCACTGTCGTGGGCCAGCGGTGCTACGCCCACGAGCTTGGCAATCTGTCTGCGGTTGAGCGTGCCGAGCTCGGGCACCGCGCTCAGCAGCGTCAGCGCCGTGACACGCCCCACGCCATCGAGCTGCCGCAGCAGCTCCACCTTGGCGTTCCACAGCGGTGTGCTGCTGACCTGCGTGTCGAGCTCTGCGTCGGTGTCCTTGAGCCGCTTGAGCAGCCACTTGATGTGTTGCTCCAGGTCTCTGCGAACGGCCCACGACGAGGCTTGGTTGAGCCGATTGCGCTCCGCCACCAGCATCTCGACGATCTGCCGGCGCCGACCCAACAGCTCGTCCATCAGCTGCGTCTGCTCGTCAGGCAGCGCCCGCACCGCCGGACGCATGCACTGAGCGAACTGGCGCAGCACCTGGGCGTCGACCTGATCGGTCTTTTCCAGGCGCCCAGCCGCCTTGGCGAAGTCGCGCACCTGACGAGGGTTGACCGCCGCCGCCGCGATCCCGGCCACTGCCAGTGCAGCCAGCAACCTCCGGTGATAGCCACCGCTGGCCTCCATCACCACCAGCTCTGACTGGCTCTCACGCAGCAGCTGCACCAACTGCCCGATGCCAGCTTCGTCGTTGCGATACCGACCAGCGGGTTCGTCGCTCAGCGCGACGTCCACATGGTCTTTTGCAACATCGATTCCTACGAAAACTCCAGCCTTCTCCATGTTTGCCTCCTGGCCTCGGGAGGCTCCAGCGTCGCCCTACCTTGCGTGATTCGGGTTTCTCTCCCAGGCAACTGTTCGGGCTCTTGCCGGAGCACCGCGTCCGGCGACCTTGCTCCCGCACGGGTCTTTCACCCCAGGGTCGAACGGTCTACCGGACACGGCCCTCGGTCCGACCGATCTCTAACCCAAACCCCAGATACAAGGGTCGCGTGACCCTCCCGATATCAAACGAGGGCGGATAGCCCTGCGGGCTATCCGCCCGGTTGAAAGACGACCGGGAACTTCGTATCGGTGGGCTCGCCGCCGGCGGGGAAGCGCCACATCTTCACCGTGCGCTCGATGCAGACGTTCATTCCGGGTAGGCCCTGGCCGCCGGTCTTCACGCTGGTGACGTTGCCCGCGGCCGACACCGACACGCTCACGTCGAGGCGCACGGTGTCCTGCGAGCCCGAGGACCGCAGCGCCGTCTCGTAGCAGCGCTGCAGCATTTCCTTGCCATGCTGCACGACCTTCGAGACCTGTTCGGCGGTGAGACCGCCGCTGCCTTTCGGGCCCGAGCCCGGGCTCGCGGCGCCCGCGGGCCGCAGGTTCGGCGCCGCGGTGGTGTCGCCACCGGTCATGCGCGCCAGCATCGCCTTCTGCGCGTCTGTCAGCTCTTTTTTCGGCTGCTTGCTCTGCGCGCTGCCTGGGCTCGCAGCCGCGCGCCGCGCAGCGCCTTGACCCTGCGCGCCCGACTCGTCGCCGGAGATCACCATCTCCGAGCCTGGCTCCTGCCGGGCCGCAGGCTGCTGCATGGCGACCGGCGCGCCAGGCGCAGCAGCCGCGACCGGTGCAGAGGCGGGTGCAGCTTGTTCGCGCGACAGGTAGCGCGCGCCGAGAATCGACAGCGCGGCGGTCAGGAGCGCAAAGCCGCCTGCGAGCGCGAACATCAGCGAGCCCGAAGGAAGCGCCGTCGCGCGGCGCTCACCGACCTCGGTCTCGAGCAGCGGGTTGCGCGTCATCTGCGAGTGCGACATGGGCGGCTCGATCACCTGGGCCGGCGCCCAGTCCTCGGCACCGTACGCAGGAGCACCGCCGGCACGTCCGCCGAGCGGCAACGCGTCCATACGCTGCGCCGGCTGAAGCATCACCGGTGGTGGCGGCGGCAAGCCGACCGGCGCCGGCGGCGCGAGCAGCACCGCGAGCTCGGGGATGCGTCCGATCGGCAGCCAGTCGTCCATGCCCTCGCGCCACGCGAGCGAGTCGAACGAGATCGCGCCCGCCCCGAGCTTGCGCGCGATCTCGTCGCGCCGCATGGGCCCGACCGGCACCTCGTTGATGCCCACGTGCCACTCGTCGAGCATCGCCATGGCCGGCTGGGGTCGCACGTTGCCCGCAACCTGCATTTGAAAACCGGCGCCGAGCGGCGAGGGCGGCGGTGGTGGTGGTGGTGGTGGCGGCCCAGCGGCGAGCGAGCGCACGGCGGCTGCGGGATTGCCCGGCACGTAGCCCCGACCGGGCGCTTCGGGCTCGCCGTGGATGACGATCTCTTCCTTGCAGCGCCGGCAGGTCATGCGCAGCGTTCGCCCGGCGACCTTCTCGTCGGCGATCTGGTACTTCGCCTTGCAGTTGCTACACAGAAACTTCATGCGGGGGGCGACCTTGGCCGAAGCTGAGAGCCACGCGACGCAGGGCGCGCTCTCAGAGCAGGCTTACCACGTGTTGCTTGATGTTCGTACGCGTTTCCTCGTCCGGCGCGAGGGCCATCGCACGCTCCCACGCATCGACCGCTCTGTGACGGAGCCCGGCGCGCTGGCACACCACCGCGAGGTTCTTCACGGCAGCAAAGTGACGGCTCTGCAAGCGCGCCGCGTTCTCGAGCGCGGCGACCGCGCCGAACAAATCGTCGCGGCGTCCGTAGAGCAAACCGAGGTGGTACTGCAGCTCGAAGGCGTTTGGATCGATCGCAGCGCCGGCTTCGAGCGCGCTGATGGCGGAGTCGATGTCCCCACGCTCGAATGCGGCCATCCCGGCGCTCCAGTGAACCTCGGCGTCCGCGAGCAGGGGCGGCGGCTGATCGGACGGCGGCCGGCCGGCGAGCAGCATGCGCACGGTGCGCGTGAGCCCCGTAGCGTCGAATGGCGGCTCGAAGAAGTGTGCGATCCCGAAGCCCTCGCGTAGATCGTGGGCCATGCGCCAGCCGCCACGCCCGTCGCCGAGCGCAACCACGGGCATCTGCGCGAAGCTCTGGCTGGCCCGCAGCCTGCGACACACGTCGAGACCCTGCACCGCGCGCAGTCCGAGATCGATCACGAGCAACCGCGGCTGCTCGTCGCGCAGCAGCTCGAGCGCCCGGACTCCGTGGCCTGCCTCGAGCACGGTCACACCTGCGGCGCCCAGCACATGAGCTAGCTCGCTGCGCGTCGCAGCGTCATGCACCGCGACGACCACCCGCATGCTGGGGTCGGGCGCAACCATCTCGGGCGCGCGCGACGGCCTCACACGCTCGCCGAACGCTGCGTCGAGGGCGTTGCCGACCCCGGCGTCCGCAGCGGCCGCCTGCTCGACCCAGGCTTGCGGCTGCGGCGCTGTCTCGGGAACGGCCGCGGCCGCCCCCGGATACGCGGACAACGGCTCGGGGGCGCGTCGCATCTCGGGCAGCCCCAGCTCGGTGAGCTGCGCGTCGGTCACGTGCGCGCCGACATAGTACTCTTCGCCGCGATCCAGGGCCTCGTACGAGTAGCGCGCGACGCGCCGCAGCACCTCGTCGAGCGCCACGCAGCGCGCGATCTTCTTGGCGGTGACGAACTCGAGCTCCTCCACCAGGCCGCTGTCGTCGGGCGAGGACATGGCGAGCCACAAGTTCTCTCCCTCGACCCGCAGTGGGAACACGGAGCGCTCGTAGGCGATCTCGATCGGGATGAGGCGCAGCATGGCCAGCGGGATCACCTCTTGGGTGAGGTCGATGCCGGGCACCTCGTGCTGCTCGGCCAGCGCGCGCAGCGCATCCTGCATGCTCAACCGGCCGCTGCGCGCCGCGGCCGAGGCGAGTCGCGAGGACGGATCGCGCTTCTGCTCATCGAGCATCTCTTGCAGCACGTCCGCGCTGACCATCTTCTGCTGCAGCAAGATCTTGCCGAGCTGCTTCTTGGACTCGGGGCCGCCGCTCATATCGTGGAGCTCATGGGGAAGGCTGTCTCTGGCGCGGCGCGGAGCCGGCACGGTGTCCACGGGGTCGTCGAGGGGCTCCGTGACCGCGCGGCGCAGCGCGAAAAAACGAAAGATGATCGTATCGCGGGCAGCGCGCGGGGTTCAACCACGAGCGTAGCGCCGCGGCGCGTCCCCACCACGACCTACATGCCGGACACAATGCGAAGATGCCCATCTTCCCGGGCGACCACGATGCGGTGCGGCTCGAGGCGCCGCCG
The DNA here is from genome assembly GCA_044450485.1 of Polyangiales bacterium. Classification (GTDB taxonomy): domain Bacteria; phylum Myxococcota_A; class Polyangia; order Polyangiales; family JAFGIB01; genus CAVZVA01. The sequence continues at coordinate 5,314 of JBIOJD010000191.1, forward strand.
CCATTGCGGGCCGTCCGGGGTGGTGACCTTGAACCAGCCCGTATAGAGCAGATCGATGAGCACCCGCTCATGCGACGCATAGGTCAGGCCTCGGTAGCTGATCTGGTAGCGCGCGGAGATCACGTCCTTGCGCAGGCGGTCCAGGCCGACCTTGAGCGTGTCGTAGTCGACGTCGTCCTCGCCAGCCGGCGTACCCATGTCGTCGTAGTAATATTGGGAGGCCATCTGGAGCAGGCCGGCACTGTCTCGGTCTTCGACCGCGTGCCGATATTTCTCAACGAAATCAATGACCTCGCGGTTCTCCGTGGTGTCCTCGACCCGAGTGTTGGGGATGTTCTTGGTCTCGCAGCCCAGGGCGGCCAGGGCCAGGATCGCAAACGCCAGTGCCTTCTTGTCCATCACGACTCGACCTCGAACGCAGCTCGGCCCGCAGTCTATTCCGCCCGCGCCGGCCGTCGCGCTTTTTTTGCGCGCAACGGGCTCGATCGGCGGCGCGGCCACAAGAGCACGGCGAGAACGGCCGGGGCCTCGGCCTCCGCCCCGTCGACCGTCGCGCACCGGCATCCAGACGCCCTGGCCGTGCGCACGCGCAACGTGCCGGTGAGCCGCTCCGAGGTGCCGTCGCTGGCCAGCGCCACCGCGTCGATGCGGTGCTCGCCGAGCGCCGTGAAGCTACGCTCGACCGCGGCCGGGCCAAACGCCGTGCGCCGCTCGTCGAAGCGCCACGCGATGCGCGCGTCCGAGGGCGCGCCGCGAACGCGCAGGGGCGCCGCCTCGTAGGTCGCGAGCGCGCGCTTGGGTAGCTCGATCCGCGCGCTCCAAGCGCGGCCCGGGCCGGGCCCGAAGCGAACGGACCTTCCCGGTGCGATCCGCAGCAGAGCCACGGGCGCAGGCGCGACCGCAGCATCCGCGAGGTCCCCACCGGGGAAAAGCGCGACCGTGGCCCCGAGCCCAGGCACGGACCGAGCGCCATGGGCGGGCAAGACCAGCAGCTCGGCACCGGGGCTCGGAAAGCTCGCCTCGATCATCAGCGTCGAGCCGTCCTGCGCGACGTCGATCTCGTTCTGCGCCGGCAGCGGGCGAGCCGCGGCTCCGAGGACGCGATACTCACCGCGTTGCACGGGCTCGCCCATCGACCAGACCCGCGCGCTGCGCTCGCGTTCGAGCACGCCGGCAACCTCGTCCTCGAAGCGTCTTTGCGCAAAGGGGCCTGCGCACGAGCCGCTCGTCCACACCCCGCCGCCCATGCGCAGCGCAGCCACGAGCCCCTCGAGCTCGAGCACCGGCGCGGGCACGCTCGCCTCTGCGGCGAGCGCACCGTCAGCGTGTGCGGGCTGCCCGCGCGCAGACCGCACCCAGACGTCGACAGGGAGCGCCGCCACCGCGAGGTCTGAACGAAGATCTTCGTCCGCCATCCGTGCAAGCCGCACCGTTTGCCCGAGCGCCAACACGCGCAGCAAACCGCGCGCGGTGCCTTGCCCCCCAGGCGCAGACAGCATCAGGTCGTAGCTGCCGGGCGCGACCCATGCCGGAATCGGCATCGACGCGCGATACACGAGCGACGATGCACCGTCGGGCCGCACGTCGACGACTTCCAGAGGATAACCGTACCGAGCCAAGCGGCCGGCAGGCTCGGCCGGCAGCGCGAGCGCGTGGCCCGCGAGCTCGGCCCGCCAGCCTGCGAGCGCGCGGGGTTGCTGGATCCCGGGAGGCGGGGTGAGCGCAACCGGGAGCCGCACGCGTGCGATCAACGTGTCGCCGGCCGTGACCACCGCCGGCAAGCCGCGGCGCGGGTAGACGAGCGCGAAACTCGGCAAGCTCGAACGTTCGGGCGAGCCGCAGTCGGGCAACACCGCGAGCCAGTCGTCGGCGCGAGCTTGCGTAGCGGCGCCGAGCAAGAGGAACGCGAGCACTGGGCCGAGACGGACAGCAGCGCGCTCGATGCGGGTGGACGGCACGACCAAATGTTGCAACAGAAGAGGGAACGTAAGCGACCCTCGCGGTGGGGTGGGGTCCCCGACGGC
>JBIOJD010000192.1:0-7325 GCA_044450485.1 Polyangiales bacterium
ATATCGGGAAGGGCACGCGCCCTTCCCGCCCCGCCAGCAAAGCTGTCGGGGCCCCACCCATCCGCGGGGTTCGCTGCGCTCACTCGACCCACCGGATCGTGGTACTTCTCGCGCCGTGCGCATCGCGTACCTGTTCGACCGGCCGCTGCCTGCGACCGAGACCGACTCCGAGCAAGCGCTGCAGACGCTTTGCGCGCTCGCGCGACGCGGTCATACGATGCTGCTGTGCGTGCCGCGGGGTACTGGACGCGCAGCACACGCCGACGCGGCTGCGCTGCGCGCCTACTATCAAGTCGACGGCGACTTCGAGCTGCACGTCCTCGACAACGCGCTTGCGTTCTGGTCGTCCGGGCGCAAGTGGCTGCACGCGGCGCGGGCCCTAGAGCTCGCGCGCTCGCTCGCGCCCGACCTGATCTACACCCGCAATTTCCCGACACTCGCGCTCGCGCCACGCCAGAGCTTGCCGTATGCCTACGAGACCTATCGGCCGTGGTTCAGCCAGTTCCCTCCACTGCGGCCGGCGTTCGCGCACGCGTTGCGCCATCCGCGCTGTCTCGGCGCGGTGCTTCACTCGAGCTACGCGCGCGATCACTACGCGCGGCTCGACTTGCCGCCCGAACGGCTGCTCGTAGCCCACAACGGCTACGACCCGGGGCGCTTCGCCGGCGCGCCCGACAAGCTCGCGCTGCGCGAGCAGCTCGGGTTACCCAAGCATGCGACGATCGCGACCTACTCGGGTCACGTCAACGCGACCAAGGGGCTGGATGTCGTGCTCGCGGCTGCAGCGCGCCTTCCGCACGTGCAATTTCTGTTCGTCGGCTCGAGCGGACATGGGCTCGTCGAGCGCCTCGCGCGATCGCACGCCAACGTGATGCTGGTTCCGTGGCAACCCTTTGATCGCACGGTGCACTATCTCTTGGCCTCGGACATCCTCATCCAGCCGCCGAGCCGCGTGCCGCTCACGGTCGTGGGCAACACCGTGCTGCCGATGAAGCTGTTTCTGTATCTGGCCGCCGCCCGACCGATCCTCGCGCCCGACACGCCCGACGTCCGCGAGCTGCTGCGGCACGAGCACAATGCGCTGCTCGTGAGACCTGGCGACGCGGCGGGCACTGCCGACGCCCTCGCGCGGCTCGCGCAGGACTCCGCGCTGGCCGCGCGGCTGGCTGCGAACGCAGGCGCCACCGCGCGAGGCCTGACCTGGGACGCGCGTGCCGAGAAGATCGAACGCTTCCTGCTGGAACGCATGCAGCACGTGCGCGCGTCATGAGCACTCGGGACAAACAGCCGCGGGTTGCGCTCTTCAGCACGCATTTCCTGCGTTACTCGCAGTCCTTCGTGTTCGAAGAGCTGAGCTGCTTGCGGCGGTATCAGGCCGAGGTCTTCGCCTGGCGGCGGCACTTTCGTGATCGCTTTGCCTTCGAGCCGGTGCACGTTGCAAATCCCGGCTATGTGCTCACCCGCTACAGCCCGGCGTTCGTGCGACGCTTTCGCGAAGCGCCGTTCGATCTCGTGCACGCCCATTTCGGTCCGGGCGGGACCTATGCGCACCCCTATGCGGAGCGCTTCGATCTGCCTCTGGTCGTGACCTTTCATGGCTACGACGTGCCGCTGCTCTCGAGCGTCGAGCGCTTGCTGCCCGGGAACTGGCCGTACGCGCTGCGCGCACCTTCCATGCTTCGCCGGATGACGCTCGGGCTGTGCGCTTCGAGCGAGCTCGAGCAGATGTTGGTCGAGCTCGGCGTGCCCAAGCACAAGCTGCGCGTGCACCGGCTCGGCATCGACCTGCGCGCGTTCGAGCCCGCGGACAAGCCCGAAGGCCCCGCTGAAGTGATCATGATCGGCCGCTTCGTGGAGAAGAAGGGCTTCGAGTATGGCATCCGTGCATTTGCTCAGGCGCTCGGCGAGAGCGGCGTGGATGCCAGGCTCACGCTCGTCGGCAGCGGCGAGCGCGAAGCATTGCTGCGCCACGAGATCAAGCGGCTCGGCCTCGAGCACAAGGTCGAGCTCGCGGGCGTCTTGCCGAAGCAAGCGGTCGCCGAGCGCTTGCGCCGAGCGCACGTGTTGCTCGCGCCGAGCGTCGTGGGTCGCGACGGCAACCGCGAGTCGGGGCTGATCGTGGTCAAAGAGGCGAGCGCTTGCGCCACCGTGCCAATAGGCACCCTGCACGGCGGTATTCCCGAGATCATCGACGACGCACAAACCGGTTTTCTGGTGCCGGAGCGAGACGTGGCCGCGATGGCGGAGCGGCTCGCAATGCTGCTCCGTGATCGCCCGCTACGCGCTCGTCTGGGGCAAGCTGCCCGCCTCAAGATGGAGCGCGAGTACGATAACGCGAAGCGCGTCGAGGCCCTCGAATCGCTTTACGACGAGGCACGTATCCTTCATCGAAGGCCCTAACTGCGTCGGTCGGCTTGCTGTTTGAGCGGCTAGGATGTTGTAGACCCCAAGTGGGGGCGCGATAGTCCGGGTGGGAACGTGGTGGTATGGGAGACTGGCGGGGGACCGTCTTAATCGGGGTACTGCTCCTCGGCGAAGCGAGCTGCACGAGCCCGCAGCTTCGGAGCTCAGGGACGAAGCAGGCCAAGACTCGCGCCGGTTCGGGCGCGGTCCGTGCGGACGCGATGCAGGGCCTCGGCGTCGTGCCGATCCTGGCTCCTGGGCTGCCAGACTCACGCACCGAGCAACCGCCTGATCTGGTCGCGCCGGCCACGAAGTTGCGGCACCGCCCACCCGTGTCGGGCGCGTTGTTCGCGCTCGACACGCTCGATGTCCGCACGCTGCCGGCGGTGTCCGCACCGCAGGTGTTAGGTACGCTCGTCGGTCCCGGCGCGGCGAGCTCTGACGGCTCCATCCAGCCCTACGGCACGGACCTCGGCGCGTCGTTCGTGCACGACGGCAAGCTGGTCGTGCTCTTTGGTGACACGTGGAGCGACGCGCGCTCGATCTGCGACAACGGGCCGCCCACCAACGACGACACGATGGCGACGTTGCCGCTTCAGTATCCGGGCGGCATTCCGCCGCTCAGCTTCGTGACACGTACGGACCCCATGACGAACGCGAGCAGCCTCGCGACGATCGAGGTGCTGCGCGGCACGACCTCGCTCTCGCTCGGTTACGGCCAAGCGCCGATCACCGGCTGGAGCGATGGCGTGAACGCATTCGCGATCTTCTCCCGGCTCGAAGCGGTGCGCTGCGACGACGAGAGCTTGACGCCCGCAGCCGCGTGTCCGACGCAGGATTACTTCTTCTGTTCGAAGCAGCTCGGCGTGTGCCAACCGTCGTACATGGCCTTTGGCATCCCGTGCGACGCCGAGCGCGGCGAAGGCTGCCTCGCCGGACAGAACTGCGTCGCTGCGCCGCTCTGCGTGGACACCACCAGCTCGCAATACGACGACGGCCACTTCAGGTCGCAGGCGTTCGCCGTGGCCCAGCCCACCGAGATCGCGGTCCAGCGCGAGCCCGGCAAGACGACGTTCGATTCCGTGCTGGCCTGGCCGACGAACAAGTTCTCGCAGCCTACGGCGCGCACGGTCGCTTCGTTCACGGGACGGCGCGACGGCAACGACTACCGCCCAGGTCATGGCGAGCTCTTGCTGTGGGGGCGCCCCGGCATGACCGCCGAGCACGGTCGCGAAGCTCAGCTCTATCTCATGACGCACGCGCTGCCGATGACGATCGATGGCTCGGGCGCGTTGCAATTCGAGCCGCGCTACTTTGCAGGGCTCGATCCCGCGACCGGCGAGCCGACGTGGTCCGATCTGCAATCGGACGCCGCACCGCTGGCGCTCGACGGTGTAGGTGGCGGCGAGCCGCACGAAGAGCTCTTCGTCCCCGTAGAGATGAGCGTGAGCTGGCTCGGCCCACCGATCGACAAGTGGGTCATGTTGTACGGCGGCGATCTCGCGGACTATCTGATCCAAGATCCCGCGTCCGCCCGCGATCCGAGAGCGCCGGGCGCGATCATGATGCGGTTCGCCGACCACCCGTGGGGTCCGTTCAGCGCACCGATTCCGCACTTGGTGCCCGGCAGCCCGGCCTTCGCCGGCGATTTGCGGGGCCCCGGAGGCATCCTCTACAGCCCGGATTGCACGAGCGGCGGCGGGCTCAGCTGCGCTGCGACGGACCCGAACCGGCCACCTGACAGTGTGCTACCCGGCTGTCCGATCTCGGTCACCGATCCTGGTCGCCTCTACTCTCCTGCCATCATCGACAGCTACACCACGCCCAACGCGGACGGTGGGCTCGACATGTTTTGGAACGTGTCCACCTGGAATCCGTATGCGGTCAAGCTGATGAAGACGAGCTTCCGGCCGCCGCCGAGCACGCCGCCGCTCGACGAGATCGCGGACGAACGTGCGCTCTCGCGCATGAGCAATTGGCGAGCGCTGCCCGTTCTCGACCAAGGCCACAGATACGTTCAGCAATCGAGCCATGATCGAGGCACGACCGACAGCACGTTTCCGCTCAGCGATCACGGCAACCGAGATTTCAACAACTTCATCTGCGCGAGCGCGGACGCTCACATGAGCAGCAACCAATTCGCGCCGTTCGAGTTCGATCAGCCGCAATGCCAAGAGAGCTACGTTCACGGCGTCGTGCTCGGACGCTTCGAAGGTGCAGGCCAGCTCGTGCGCACGTGGATCGGCATGCAATCCCTGCTCTCCGGGCCGGCCGACGACGAGGTGCTGCGCGTCTACGTCGACGACGAGCCCACGCCTCGGGTCGACGTGCCTTTGGCCGCTGCGATCAACGGGCGTGCTGGCGAGATCTTCGCGCCACCTTTCGGCGCCGGGTCCGACCACCGGCTCGCTTGGTACTACCCCGTCGCGTTTCGTCACAAGTTAATCGTCGCGCTCGATGGCCTCGGCGACTACGACGAGTACTTCTATCACTGCGACGTCACGTTCGATGACGCGCTCCCCGTCGCTCCGCAGTCGCGCGAACGGTTGCCTGAGCGCACGCGCGCAACCAGCCAGCTCGGCGCCGTGTTCAGGCCTGCGGGCGAGCTGAGTACGCTGCAAGCCGAGCAATCGATCGAGCTCGCCGCAGGCGGCTCGAGCGCCGTGCACCTCGCTGGGCCCGCGACGATTCAAGAGCTGCGCATCCGCGCGACGACCGACGCGCTCACGGCCATGGCCGACGTGAGGGTGACCGTGCACTGGGATGGGGCCGCCGAGGCTGCCATCGACCTGCCCCTGCTGGATCTGTTGGGCGCCGGCCGCATACCGCCCGAGCGCTCGAGCCTCGCTCTGAGCAGCTTCGTCGAGGAGGGCGAGCAAGTGCTCGCGCTCAAGCTCCCGATGCCGTTCACGGATACGGCCGACTGGACGTTCAGCAATACCGGAACCGCGGCCGTGGCCTTCGATCTGCTCGTGCGAGGCGACGGGTGGCTGCCACCTGGCACGCCCAGCCACCTGTACGTGCAGCGCAACGAGACCGTGGGGCCGACCTCGGCGCCGGATCACGTCGCAGTCGACATCACCGGGACGGGCCGCCTCGTAGGTGTCTGCGCCTACGTCGCGGGTCACGCCGACCCGTCAGGCGGCGTGCAGTCCGATCCGCTCAACTGCCTCGAAGGCGACGTGCGCGCCGAGGTCGACGGTGCGCTCGCGCTCGACGGCACCGGCACCGAGGAGTACGCCGACGACGTCTTCTACTTCACCGATGCGCCGCAAGTCGGTCCCTTCGTGGAAGCCTGGGGCCGCGTCAGCGACAGCCAGAGCGGTCAGGGCGAGGCTAGCTTTTGCCGCTGGCACGTGCTGGGCACAGAGCTCGACTTTCATTCGTCGCTGCGCGAGACCTTCGAGCTCGGCGGCGCCGCCAACCCCTCCATCGTCGACCGCTTCCGAACCGTCGCGTTCCTGTATCTGGCGAAATGAGAATTACTCTTCGCCGCCGTGCCGGCGGAGGGCTTCGGGGTCGCGGATCACCAGGTGTCCGTTCTGCTGAGAGAGCAAGCCGGCTTGTTCCCAGCTCTTGATCTGTTTGTTGGCGCTCTCGCGCGTCGCGCCCACGAGCTCGCCGATCTCTTGCTGTGACAGCTTGAAGCTGATGCGCCGGCTGCCGTCGCCCTGCTTTTCGCCGTACTTCTCGGCCAGGTCCGCGAGGCGCTTGGCCAGGCGATCGCCCACGCGCAGAAATGCGATGTCCTCCGAGCGCTCGGTCAGCTTGCGCAGCTTGAGGGAGAGGGCCCGCAGCAGCTCGATCGCGGTCTTGGGCGAGCTCTCGAGGAACCGGAGGAATGGGTCGCGCCGGATCACCAGGAGCTCGCAGTCCTCGACCGTCGCGACCGTGGCCGAGCGTGGCCCACCGTCGAGCAGCGAGACCTCCCCGAACACTTCGCCTGGGCCCATGATACCGAGCGCGGTGTCACGGCCGTCTGCGCCCCCGCTCACGACCTTGAGGTGCCCCCTCACGATCACGAACAGCTCACCCCCGGGGTCGCTGAGCTGCACCACGACTTCGCGCGCGCCGTAGCGCTTGCGCACGGCAAGCTCCGCAATTGAGGCGAGCTCCGCCGCGCTCAAGCCGGAGAGCAGAGGCACCTTGCGCAAGAGCTCGATCGGAGCGGCCACGGCCTGGGAGGGTACCGCAGCCAGCGTCACGAGAACACCCAGATCACGGCAGCCGGTTTGCGCCGCGCAAGCGCCCGAAAGCTCTCGAGATCGCGGAGGGTGACGTGTCCGTAAACGAGGTCCGCCTGGGGTGCCTCGAGTGCCAGCGCGAGCGAAATGCGGCGACGCAACCGCGCAGGGTCGCGCTGCTCGCGCACGAAGCGGTCGAGCCCGTGCACGGTGTCGAGGTGCGGCCGAATGCGAGCGCACGCTTCGATCAGCCGGGCGACCGCGCGCGACTGAGCGTCGACGCCCCTACTGCGGTGATCGCGCGGTGCCGGGAAGAACCGATCCGGTTCTTGCAGGGGTTGTACGGTCGCGCTTGGCATCGAGAGCAACACGAGGCTTCTCCTCTGACGAAGCCAGGTGTAGCGAGCACGTGCGCTAGGCCGTTATGAGCTAGCTCACATCGAGCTCGAGAAACTTCGCCAGCATCGGCGCCGCGCGCGTGCGCAACGCCGTGTCGAGCCGGAAGCGCTCGTCGGCCTGCGCCAGCGCGCGAGCGGCTGTTTCTATCGGGTTTCGCCGGAAGAACGCCGCGACTTCGCGCCGCCGTGCCTCGCCCTGCAGCGCGGGTGTGGCTTCGATCACGCGTCCGATCAACGTGCCGGGTACCCGGCGGCGCACCGCAGGAAAACGCTGCTTGATGAAGCCCCAGGTCGCTTCGCGCGCGAACGGGTTGTCGAGCATGCGGGCCAGCAGCAGCGC
>JBIOJD010000193.1:0-7272 GCA_044450485.1 Polyangiales bacterium
AGCGCGACATTGACAAAAGACGCATCCCCCTCGAGTGCCAGCTGTCCAGAAGCCGCGAGCAGGCGACACCGTAGTTTCACCGGGTTACCACTTCGCGTCGGCTGCGAAGCAATGCTGTGACAGAATCGTCGCGGCCTTGGGTGGCTCGAAGTTTCGATTCGGCCAACCCCTCGCCACCCAGCGGTCACGCATCGGCTCGAAGCTCTCGGGCGGCACATGGCGCTTCCCGTCGACGCAACGGTAAAGCCGCTCGGCGCGAGCCCGCTCGCCTCGGGCGGAGCCCTGCGCTTCTGTCTGCGACACGAGCGGACGTTGCTGTGGGCGCTGCTGAGCGCGGCCATGCTCACGCGGTTCGCGCTCGCGGCCGGCTCGCCCACACCGTTCGGGTACATCTACGATTTCTATCCGGTGGCCGTCCGGTTCGTCTACGACCACCACGCGCTGCCCCCGCCGTCCGCGTGTTGGATCTGCGCCCACCCGCCGCTGTTCTGGATCGTGGGCGCTCCGTTCTATGCGCTCGGCATGTTCGTCTCACACGGCGATCGCCTGGTTGCGCAGCGCGCGCTCTGCGGGCTGCCGTTGCTCTGCGATGTGGTGACGGTGCTGTACACGTACCGCCTGTTGCGCTTGTATCGGCAGCGCGGTCTGTTTCTGGTGCTCGGCACGGCGCTTTGCGCCTCGTTCCCGTGCTTGGCCATCAGCTCGCACGCGCCCGAGTCTGACATCTTGCTCACCGCGCTGATGGTCGCGGGTCTCTACCATCTCGCGCGCATTCACGTGGAGCGGCCGAGCGGCGTGGCGGACGCAGCATGGCTCGGCGTGCTGTGCGGGCTCGCCGCCCTGACCAAATACAGCGGGCTGCTGCTGGCGCTGACGGCCGCCGCGGTGCTGCTTGGACAGTGGCTCGGCGGCCGGACGCGCGCGCATACGGTGCGCCAAGCCGGGCTGGCCTGCGGTCTGTTTCTGGCGACGGCCGGGTCGCATTACCTGTACAACTTGACCGTTCGACACGAGCTGCTCGTGGCAAACGGTTCCGCGCGTGACGGTTTCCGAGTGCTCGGGCTCGCGGACAGAGCGCGCAACTTTCACCTCTACGACTTTGCTTCGCTGAAGCTCGACGCGGCGCTCGCCCTGTTCGAGCGCCACGATCGCCTGAAGCTCAGCGACGAGCCCGTGTACGGCAGCGTCTGGACCACGCTTCACGCCATGGCTTGGACCGACATGAGCATGTTCTCCGTGCACGAACGGCACGGGGATCCGAGCCTGCCGTATCCAACGCGGCACGTGTCGCTCGCGTTGATCCGGCTGGTGCTGCTCTTGGGTCTGGTGCCGACCGCGCTCGCCTGCATCGGCGGCGGACTGAGCGCGTACCGCAAGCGACTCTGGCCGCTTTCGTTCTTTGCGGCGAGCTCTTTCCTAACCTACGTGTGGTGGTTCCTCGCGCAGGACAGCTGGGCGCTGAAGACCAAGTACCTGCTGTTTCTTCTGCCCGTGTACGTGCTCTTCGCGCTCGTTGGGCTGCGAGGATTGCTGCGCTTGCGCGGCGTGCTCGGTCAAGCAGTGGCCAACGGTGCGGTGGCGCTGTTGCTCGCGCTCGTGCTGAGCTCCATCACCTACTTGCTGAGCTTTGCGCTAGCGTGAAGAGCGGATGCAGGACGCTCGCGAGCTCGCGCGCGCCCAGCAGCTCCGTCAGCGCACTGCCGGCATTCGAAGCTCGCGACGCCGGTAGACCGAGCAGCAGTCGCAAGGTCGGCGCGACGTCCGCGAGATGGCGCGTGCGTGTGAGCCCGACGACGCCCCGCGCGGTCACCCGAGACCCGGCAGCCACCAACCACACGCGCGCCGACTCGGGGTGCTCCGGACCGTGCTCCGCGAACGTGTCGGCGCGACCGTGGTCGGTGGTCACGAGCAACGTGGTCGGGCGCCCGCGGGCGATTTCCGCGCGCACGACCTCGGCCACGGCGCCGATGAACGCGTCCGCTTGGTGCAACGCATCGAGATAGCCGCGGTAGTCATCGGCGTGCCCGAGCTCGTCGGTGTCGCCTAGCGAGATGAAGGAGAAGCGAGGGTGAGCGCGGCGCAGATAGGCCAGCGCGGCCTGCGCAGTGTGAGCGTCGCGCCGAAAGCCTGGATCGCCGAGCGGCCACGGTGGCTCGCGCTCGCCTGCTTCGAGCGCTGCAGCCACTTCGGGGATCGCAGCCAAGCGCTCGCGCTCGTGGCCGTCGCGCTGGCCGACCGAGCTGACGACATTCGAAGGTAGCATGCTGGCCGCGGCGCCGATTCGGGGCCACGAGCTGAAAACCACCGGCAGCTCGTGGGTGAGACCGGCGTGCTCGTCGAGCACGGTCGGCAGCGGCGCGCGACCACACAGGTTGTCCGTGCAACCGCTCTGGCGCGCACCGGTGAGCAGCTCGATGTAGCCCGGCAAGGACACGAAGCTCGGTCCGGAGGCGCGCATGTCGGCGTGCGCACGACCGGCCGCAGCGTCACCGAGCGCCGCGCCCCGGTCGCGCATCAGCCGGTGAAGGTTTGGCGTGAGAGCCGCGGCGCTCCTCAGCTCCGAGCTGGGGAGCTCGTGCTCGCGCGCCAGCGTCGGATCGACTCCGCGAAAGATCTCTTGCCAGCGCACGCCGTCGAGTGTCACCAGCACGACCGCTCCACGCGGCACGGGGGCATCCTGCTCGGTCGAGGGTGACCGAGCGCTGGCGTGAACGGCCGCCCGCCCCACGTCGCGGCTGGCACACGCGCCAGCGAGCACGATCAGCAACCACCGAGCGATCCGACGATCTGGAAATCCAATCCACATGCCTCGCAAGGCTGATCGCCCTGCATGGCAGTCCGATCACGATTGGGTGAACGTTGCGCGGCCATGACGCGCGCAGCTCGCGCCGGGCGGACGTGGCGGCTCGGTTGGGATGCTTTCGTCGCCCGTATGCCACGAGATGTCCATGTTGAGCGACTACGTCTCGAACACACATCATGCGCACGCCACTTCCAATCTGGTTCAGCGCGCTCCTGCTGGCCGCGGGCACGGCGACTTCCGCGCATGCGTTGCCGCTCACACTGCCGCAGACGAAGCTCCTCGCTCCGGACGGCAGCGCCAACGATCACTTCGGCATGGCGGTCGCGGTCAGTGGGGACACCGCGGTCATCGGAGCCGAGGGCGACAGCTCCAAGCACGGAGCGGCTTACGTATACCTGCGTAACGGCCAGAGCTGGACCCTTCAGCAAAAGCTCGTGGCCGCTGACGGCGCAAACGGCGACGAATTCGGTCACGCGGTCGCGATCGACGGCAACACCGTGGTGGTCGGCGCCTACGGTGACGACGACAACGCCGACCTGTCCGGCTCGGCCTACGTGTTCGTGCGCAGCGGAACGACCTGGACCCAGCAGCAGAAGCTGCTGGCGACGGGCGGCTTCGCCGGCGACGAATTCGGTGCATCGGTCGCGATCAGCGGAGACACCGCGCTGATCGGCGCTTTCCTGCGCGACGACAACGGCACCTCGTCGGGCGCCGCGTACGTGCTCACGCGCAGCGGAGCCACCTTCACGCAACAACAGAAGCTGCTGGCGTCGGACGGTGTCGCCAACGATGAATTCGGCGCGTCGGTCGCGCTGCAAGGAGATACCGCGTTGATCGGGGCCTTTGGCAGCTCGGACCACGGCACCTCGTCCGGCGCGGCGTACGTCTTCGCGCGCAGCGCGGGCGTGTTCGCGCAAGCGCAGAAGCTCGTGCCCGCCGACGGCGCCTCCCACGAGTTCTTCGGCAACGCGGTTGCCCTCTACGGCAACACCGCCGTGATCGGCGCGTTCCAGGACGACGACGGCGCCAACAATGCCGGTTCGGCCTATGTCTTCACGCGCAGCGCTGGCAGCTTCTCCTTCACGGACAAGTTGCTGGCAGCAGACCCGAAGGCCGACGATTCGTTCGGCTACTCGGTGGCGGTCGGCCGCTCGTTCGCGCTCGTCGGCGCGTACCAGCACGACGACAACGGAGCGGACTCGGGCGCGGTGTACCTGTTCGAGCGCGGAGGCGACAGCTTCCCCTCGCAGCAGAAGATCTTGGCCTCGGACGGGAGCGCATCGAACTGGTTCGGCTGGTCGGTGGCCATCGACGACAGCGCGGGCGCGGCAGTGATCGTCGGCGCTTACGGGGACGACGACAAGGGCAGCTTCTCGGGGTCCTCGTACGCATTCACGCAAGCCGCACCGCTGCCTGTACCCGCGCTCGGAGCGGGCCGAGCTCTTGGGCTGGGGCTTCTGCTGCTTTCGGTGGCGTTGCTCGCGATGCGGCCTCTGGCGAGGCGAGCGCCCCGGCGCGGCTCATGAGGCGCACGGCGCTCGAGATGCTGGCCCTGATGTTGCTGTTCTACGGGGCATACTACTATCCGTACCCGCCCGACAGCGCTCCTGCACGCCTGATCGCGACGTACGTGGGTTTGCAAGCGCATGCGGCCGCCGCGTTGATCGAGACGTTCGACGCTTCGGCGCGGCTTCACGGCAACGTGGTGTCCGGCGCATTCGCGCTCGAGGTGATCAAGGATTGTTCCTCGCTCGACGCGCAGGCCTTGCTCGCCGCGGCGGTGATCGGGTTCCCGGCGCGCCGGCGCGCGAAGCTCCTGGGGCTCGGCATGGGCTTGCTGCTGCTCAACCTGGCCAACATCGCGCGCATCGCCGGGCTGTACGCGGTCGGCGCGCGCGCTCCTTCGGTGTTCGATTCAGTGCACGAGGAGCTGATGCCGCTCGCGCTGGTCGCGCTCGCGTGCGCTTTCTTCGCCGTGTGGGCCGCCCGGGCGTCTCTCGCGCCGCCGAGGCAGCGTGCGTAAGCGGCCTCGCAAGAAGCTCGCGCGCCCCATGCCACGCGTGAGCCAGCGACCGGAGGCAACCAGCCGAACCGTACGACGCTCACTCGTGCGTCTCGCTCTGCTACTGACACTCGGCCTCGCGCCATGGCCAGGCGTGCGAGAGCAATCGAACGCCGCCTTTCGCGGCCTCGCGAATCTCGTGCTGCAGCGCGCGAAGTTCGGCGATGGCTCAGGCCTCGGCCAAGGTAGCGCCCAGCTCATGCCGATCGAGCGGCGGGCCGCGACGGGCGCGGACGATGGACCGGCCTGGGACACGCGCTTGCGCTTGCGGGTGAGCGGTGTGTCCGAGGTGAAGGACGTGGTGGTGAGCCCGCGCCGCATGGCCTTCGTGCCGTGCTGGGTGCTGCTCTCGATCGTGCTGGCCTCGCCTCTAGCCCTCCGCCGCAAGCTCGGTTGTTTGCTCGCAGGCGTGCCGCTACTGCTCGCCTGGGCCGTGAGCTCGATCGCCACGACCGCTGCGTGGATCTTCTCGCAGGTTCCGGGTCTCGTTTACGGTGGGACGCCGGTCCATCGCACCGCCGTCGAGCTCGCCTATCGCGCGCTCGTGGTCCCGACCAGCAACCGTTTCATCTTGCCTCTGCTGCTCGGAGTCGCCCTCGTTGCGTGGCAGCACCCCTGGGGCGAGCGCAGGACTGTCACGGCACGCTGAAACGACACGTGTCGCAGCATCGTCAAACGTTCGACGCGTGTTCGTGCACGTGGGGTTATAGCGTCGACCCATGCATCACAGCTTCATGGACCCGCTGGACTGGAGGGTCGCGCTTGCCGGCTTGGGGATGTTCTACACTGTCGTGTTCGCTTTGGTGCGCGCGTTGTTCGCCCCTCCGACCGCATCGCGCGAGACCGACGTGCGGGGCCGTCCCCTTGCGAGCAGCATCACGGCGAGTGGCAGCTCGTCCTGGTCAGGCTAGCGACAGCGCTGCCGCGCGGGCGGAGACGTACGGGTCGCTACGAAGAGCACCGCGAGCGGGCGCCGGTCGGGACGTGGCCGGCAATGCCTCACCCTGGGCGAGCCCATACCAGCTCGCGAGCGCGGTTCGCTCGTCGATCTCATGCTTTGTCGTGAGCGCTCGCAGCCGACGTGTCTGTGCGTCGCCCGCGCCGGGCACGACGGCCCGCCGCGAGGACGCGGCGAACGCACAGCACAGCGCCACGTGCTTTGCGATCGTCCAGACCGAGGTGCCCATGAGGTCAGTGTTGGCGGTCGCGATCCTCGGTTCAACCCATGTTGCTGTTCTGTAACGCGGAAATCACCTAATCGCCGTGAATGACTTGGTCCGCGTTTGTCATGGAAACGTCACACGCGGCTCGTATTACGCCTAGCAATCGACCGACACGCTGATCGCTGACGATCGCACCGCGTAGAGTCGCGAACCGATGGCTCTCTTCGACAAAGAAAACTCGCGTCTGTTGCTCGGCATCGGAATCGGCGCGGCGTCGGTGCTGGCCGCGCCGTTCGTCCTTCCCGTGGTGGCCGCGGTGGCGCGGCCCCTGGTGAAGGAACTGCTCAAGCAGGGCACGCTGGCTTCGATCGCGGCGCGCGAACGGCTCGAGCTCGCAGCCGAGACCCTGGCCGACCTCGTCGCCGAAGTGCGATCCGAGCTGGACGTCGAACTCGCACAGCGCAAGAGCTCGAGGGCTGGTCCGCCGGCGGTCGCCTCGGCACACGCGCGCGGGCCCGTGGGGGAAGCATAGTGTCCGAGACCGCGCTGCTGGCGCACGCGAGCACGGGCCGCACGCGCCTGCGCATCCCCTCGCGCCGCAACGACGAGGACTACTTCGCGGCGCTCTCACGAGCGCTGAGCGAATGCCCCGGGATCGACCACGTGGAAGCCAACCCGCGCACGGGCAGCGTGTTGCTGCTGCACACGGCCGAGCGCGCCGAGATCTTCGCCTATGCCGAGCAGCGGCAGTTGTTCGTGCGACCTGCCCTAGCGCAGAGCGAGTGGGTCCTCGACGTGGTGAACGATCGCATGGCCGAGCTCGACGGACGCTTGCTCGAGCGCTCCGAAGGCAAGTGGGGGCTGTCTAGCCTCGGCTTCTATGGCTTGCTCGCGGCCACCGGTCTTCAGATCTACCGGGGCAACCTGTGGCCAGCCGCCGAGACGTTGCTCCAGCACACGCTCAAGCTGCTCGAGAGCTCCGCGCGCTCACGTTGACCCGCAGCGCGTCGCTCTCACCTGAGCTGCGGCGCCAGGTCGGTGGCCTCCCACGGCAGCAACAGATCGGCGCGGCCGAAGTGGCCGCCTGCGGCGAGCTTGCGCAGGAACTCGCCGTCCTTGGTGGCGCCCCACTCGGTCAGATGAAAGCGCCTGAACAGCGGTCCCACGCGAAAGTCGAGACTGGCTTTCAAGCGGTTCGCGATCTCGTCCTCCGCGATGCGGGCGGTGCCGGAGGTCTCCACCTG
>JBIOJD010000194.1:0-7253 GCA_044450485.1 Polyangiales bacterium
ATGGCGTCGTCCCACGCGCCAGAGATGAAGATCCGAGACGCGGTTGTCGAGATCCGCTTCCACGGCGGCCCGGATCTGCTGCCGGCGCGTCTCGGGCACCTCGGCGTCGAGCAGCACGGCGCTGGTGTCGCGCAGAAGACCGAGCGACCAGCGGGCGATCACGATCGAGCCGAGGATGCCTGTCACTGCGTCCATCCAGTGCAGGCCGAGGTACTTGCCGGCGCCGAGGGCGGCGATCGCTAGCAACGAGGTCACGGCATCGGCCAGCACGTGTAGGTACGCTCCGCGCAGGTTGTGGTCGTGATGCTGACCGCTCGCATGCTCGTGCTCGTGCTCGTGGTCCCGCAGCAGCAGGGCGCTCGCGAGGTTCACCAAGAGACCGACAACCGCGACGCCGATCGCTTCGTCGAAGCGGATGGTGACGGGCGTGGCGAGCCGCCCCACGCTCTCGGCGAGCACGAGCAGCGCGACCACACCGAGGCTCACCGCGCTGCCGAAGCCCGCGAGCGCGCTGACTTTGCCGGTGCCGAAGCTGTAGCGCGGATCGTTCGCGCGCTTGCGCGCGTACGCGTATGCAAACGCGGCAATCCCGAGGGCCGCAGCGTGCGTCGCCATGTGCCAACCGTCCGCGAGCAACGCCATCGACCCGAACGCGGTGCCCGCAGCGATCTCGACGATCATCATCGACAGGGTCAGCCCGATCACCCACCTCGTCCTGCGCTCGCCCGCGAGAACATCGTCGGCGCCGAAGGTGTGGCTGTGGCCGAAGCGCGCCATCTCGTGCTGGTGCATGGTGATCTCTCCTCTCCCGAATCCCGAATCACGCGCTCAGACGTTTGCGTAGCCAACGGCGGGCGTAGACCAACAGCCCGCCCGACAGAGCGAGACAGTAGACGCAGTCCCAGATCAACAAGGGCGCGCTCGGGTAGCCGTTGCGCGCGCCGTAGAAAGCGAAGCGGGCGAGCCGTACCGGGTGCAGCAGGGGCAAGAGCTCTGCAGCGGTGAGCCACATGCCGGTGAAGCGCTCGGCGAGCGGGAAAAAGATGTCCGAGAACAGAAAGAGCGGCGTCAAGAACAGCGTGAAGAAGAAGCTGAACAGCTCGAGTGTCTCGACGCGCAGCGTGAACGCGAGGCCGATTGAGGCAAAGAGCAAGCCCGCCAGCGGAATCACCGGCAGCACGAGCAAACCGCCTGGCCAAGGCACGAGCCCGAAGCAGGCGGCCACCAGCAAGAAGCAGCCGCCATAGATACTGGCGCGGACCATGGCCCAGAGCAGCTCGCCGAGCAGGATGTCGTCGGGCTCGATCGGCGTGGTGAGCATGGCCGCGTACATCTTCTCGTAATGCAGCCGCACGAAGACGTTGTACGTGGTCTCGTAGCTCGCGCCGTTCATGGCCGCCACACACACGAGCCCGGGCGCCAGAAACTCGACGTAGGACATGCCGCCCATCTTGTTCACGTACGCGCCTACGCCGAGCCCGATCGATCCCAAGTAGAAGAACGGCTCGAAGAAGTTCGGCAGGATGTTGAGCTGCCAGGTGCGCTTGTACATGGACACGTTGCGCCGGCACACGGCGAATGCGTGCGGCCACGACACGAGCTGCTTCACGCACCCTCCTTCAACGCCGCGCCGGTCTCGGAGAGAAACAAGTCCTCGAGATTGGCGGGGCGCACCACGAACGGTCGGTCCGCGGTGGTCGGCAAGTGCTTGAGGCGTTCCACCAACGGTGCCGCATCCTGACCGAATACGAACAGGCGCGGCCCAGAGCGCAGTGTCTTGGCCACGGTCAGACCTTGCAAGAGCTGGCTCTCTTCTTCGGGGCTGCAGTCGAGCTCCAGCACTTCGCGCGCCAGCCGCGTGTGCACGAGCTCGAGCGGGGCGCCTTCGCACACGGCGCGCCCACCGCTCATGATCAGCACGCGATCGCACAAGCGCTCGGCTTCTTCCATGTAGTGGGTGGTCAAGAGCACGGTCTTGCCGCGGCTCTTCAGCTCCCGCACCTTGTTCCAGAGCACCAGACGCACGGCGGGATCGAGGCCCGTGGTCGGCTCGTCGAGGATCAGCAGCTCCGGCTCGTTGATCAGGGACATCGCGATCGCGAGCCTGCGCTTGAAGCCGCCCGAGAGCGCGATCGCAGGCACGCGGTCGTGCGCGCCCAGCTCGAACTCGTCAATCAAGCGCGCCACCCGGCGCGAGAGCTCGGGCTCGCGCAGCAGATGGTAACGCCCGAACACATTCAGATTCTCGGCTGCAGTCAACGTCTCGATCAGGACGTTCTCTTGCAGCGTGACCCCGAGGCGCGCGCGCACGGCCCGCCCGTGCTCGGCCACGTCGAGGTCGAACACGCGAATGTGGCCCTCGTCCGGCCGCGACACGCCGTAGACCATGCGCAGCGTCGTGGTCTTGCCCGCGCCGTTGGGCCCGAGCAGGCCAAAGCAGACGCCCGCGGGCACCTCGAAGTCGAGCCGATCGACAGCCAGCAACGACGAGAAACGCTTGGTGAGGCCTTCGCCCCGGACGACGGCGGTCATGGTCAGTGGAGCGCAGCGAAGGGCGAGCTTGGCGCGCGGCCGCAGCCTAGCACATGTGTGCGGCAGCCGGCGATGTCTGCGTTCGACCGCATGCGCGCAGAAGTATCGAGGATTCACGACCGTGGATGTCGCGCGGCCGGACCGCTATCATAGACGCATGAGAAGTAGCCGGCGCGTGGTGGCCTGGGCATTGTGCTCGGTGCTCTGCTCGGCCTGCGGCGCCAAGCACGAGAGCGTCGTCGAGGTGCGCTCGGGGGCCGACGCTGGCAACACTTCTGGCAACGGCAACCACACTACAGGAACAGCCGACGCAGGCTCGGGCTGCGAGATGGTGGAGATGAACGGGGACGTGCTGCTCGAGCACGAGAAGGACTTCACCGCGCACTTCCAAATCGGCGCGCCCTACACCAAGACCGTGATGCTCTTCGGCGGCGAGCCGATCACGCAGGACAACGTCGTGGGCAGCGCTTACATCTTCGGCCTCGACAAGATGGACGCGCTGATGCTGGCTCAGAAGTACCCGGACTTCTATCTCTGCAGCTCGCCGGGTGGCAAAGAGGCCTCGATGTACATCGTGCCCTACTACCTCGTGCCCGCCACGTGCGACATCTACGATCAGATCGTGAAAGCCCTGCGGACCTACAATGTCAACGTCTCGCATGGCGGCGACCGGACCTCTCTTCTGTTGCAGGGCTCGCCGCTGCAGCTCGAGTCGGTGACCGCGGACGCGACCGGCGAGGACGTCACGAGCCAAGTCACCATGCAGAACTTTCACTTGATCACGGCGGTTCAGCAGCTCACCGGAGAGAGCGTCCTCAGCTTCGGCACCGCCAACTGAGCGCCGATCTCGTCAGTTGCACGGCAGGACCCGCATGATCTTGATCTTCGTGTTGGTCGAGCCGGCGGTCGGATACGCCACGCTGCCGTCGGGGTAGTCTCTGAATTCGTAGTAGCGGTTGCCGTTGACGTCGACCTGAAACGGTGCGCCCTCGGCCTCCCCCGTGGCGGCGCTGTACGTCTCCACGTAGAACTTCTTGCCGGTGGTGAACGCGCTGAAGTCGTTGGCGGCGCTCGCCGTCTCCCACGCCGCCAGGAGCCGCGAGCTCCCATACTTGGCCAAATGGTTCGACCGGCAATTGAGCATGGCGTCGTTGGAGATGATCACGTCCTTGTCCGGCGCGCCGGTCGTGAAGTGAAGCAGGTGCACGTCGGCCATGCCGGCGGCACCCGCGCGCGTCTTGCTCACGGTCGTCCAGTACCCGCCCTGCGCTCCAACCACGAGATTGCCGATGTCGCTGTAGTTCTCGATCTCCCGCTGCATGTCGATCGCGTAGATCACCTTGCCGCCCGTGAAGGCAGGCGGAGCGAACATCAGCTGGTTCGAGGCGTCGGTCTCGCAGATCTCTACGAATTGCTTGGCCGTCGCGTCATAGGTGATGCGTTCGTAGTAGCTGTGGCTGCAGCCCCAGTCGAAGCCACCCATCTGAATCGCACCGCTCGCGTCGAGCACGCGCATCTGGTCGCCCTGGTGAATGTCGATGCCGACCATCAGCGTGCTGTCCGATTGCGCGCAGTTCGCACCCGTCAAGCTCTGCGAGCTGCCGCTGAGCGAGGATCCATAGTAGCCGGCCCAGCGCGACCCGTCGTAGGCGATGCGTCCGTGGTGCCCGTACCACGACCAGATGAAGGTCGTCCGGTTCGTTTCCATTGGGCTCGTCCCATACGGCGGGCGCGTGGAGCTCGAATCGGTGAGCTTGGTCGCCCACGTCTCGGCGCTCCCGTCGAAGCGCACCATGTACATGTCGTAGCAGGCGTACGTCGTGGGGTAGCTGGCGGAGTTGCCACAGAGGTTGTTGATGTTGCCGCAGTTCAGCGTTCCGCCGCCTTGGGCGTCGCGCGTCGCCAGGATGACGCCACCCTTGTCGTCGGCGTAGATGTCGCTGAAGTCGTGGCCCGGCAGCGTGAAAGGCGTTCCGACCGGCTGATCGCCGGCGTCCAGCTGAGCGATGTGGATCTTGTCGTCACCACTGAGCCAGGCCAGGCGCGACCCGCCGGATGGGACCGGCGAAATCGCCAGCATGAAGAAGGTCTGGTCGGTGTCTCCGTTGAGCACGGTGCTGCCGACGTCGACTTCAGTGATGCGCACTCGGTCGGCGCTCATGCCGCAGCTTCCCGGCGCAGGCGGTGGCTTCGCGCCGGCATCGACTGTGGTGGTCGCCCCTGACAAACCACCCGTGCCAAAGCCGGCAGGGCTCGCACCGATCGCGGTCATACCCCCGCTGCCGCCGATCGGCGCCGCGCCTACGGCCGCACCGGTGGCAGAGCTGGCAGCCGCTCCGGGAGCACCGGATCCGCCAGTGCCCGCCGAAGGCGCGCTCACTGGGCTGCGGGCGGCCCCCGCCGAGCCATTGCTGCACCCGGCACCGGCCCACGCGACGCCCAGCAACGCGATTCGCGCGCACAGCCACACCAGTCGAGACGCTGCTGACGACCTGATCGCGTGGCGTCGGGGAGTGATCATGGATGGTGGCGCCTATCGGTCGAAACGTGTGCGGTGGCGTCGACCACGAAGCAAGTAACCTGGGCTCGAGTTTTCGGGTCAGGAAATAGTTCTGTAGGATTTCGATCGGGAAATTCTCATGCGCGCCGAAACGCCGACTGCACGACTGCGAGCGAGCGGGCTCGTCGCCATGGTCTTGCTGCTCGGCGGGCTCTCGCTCGGCGAGATGCATGTGTTTCAGCGCCTGCTCTTCGATCCGCGCCATCCCGACTACGACTTCGTGCTGCTCAACGTGCGGCTGGTGCTGGAGGGCACGCCTGTCTCGCTGAGCTGGCAGCAGCGGCTGCTCGGACCGCTGGCAGTGACCGCTCTGCAGTCGCTGACGCACGACCCGCTCAACGCGCTCGCGCTGTTCTTCGCGCTGGCGCTGGTGGCCGCGAACGCTCTGCTCTGCGCAATCGTGTGGCGCAGCACGCACAGCTTGTCGCGATGCGCGCTGTGCGTCATCGGTTTCGGCCTCGCTCGCCTCTTGCTGCTCTATCGGCTCGAGTATCCTTGGGACCAAATCGACGTCTTGCTCTTCCTCGCTTTCGGCGCCTGGGCCGTAGAAGCCGGTAGTCTGCTCCGGCTGTGGCCTCTGTTGCTGCTCGGTCTGTTCAATCACGAGACCGTGCTCTACGTCCCGTTCTACTACCTGTTGCCGCGATCCTCAGCCGCGCCCGCCGACAGGCCACGCCGACGCGAGCTCGTGGAGGCCACATCGACCGCGGTGGTGCTCGCGCTCGCAATCCAAGCCGTCCGCAACAGCCTGTATCGCGGCCGGCCCAACTTGCCGGGCCAGGTGTTCGAGCCCGCCCTCAGCGGCGTCGGGAACCACTTCCATCTCGTGCACAACCTGCGGCAAGTCGTGTTCGAGGACTTTCACGCCGGACGATCGCGCATCGCCGCGAGCCTGCTGGCTGTGATGGCGTTGCTCGTGGCGATGGTCTGGCGCAACACGCACCGACGCGCCGCCGTCTTCTCGCTATGCGTGATCGCCAGCATCTTCTGCTTCGGGTACGTGAACGAGACGCGGCACTATCTACCGTTGATGGCGTTCTGGCTCGCGCATGGCTGGCCGGATAAACCGGCTGGCTCGACGCTCCGAAGCTTTACTCAGGGCGACTGCGGCGAGTAAGTTACCCGCGCCATGTGGCGATGGGCACTCGCAATTTCGGCGGCGACGCTCGCCGCCACGGCGCGCGCCCAAGCCGGCGCATCGCTCGAAGAGGTGCTCGGTGTGCGGCCTGACGCGTCGGGCTGCGTCACCGAGCTCGCTCTGCGCAGACGCGTCCAAAGATGGCTCGAGCCCGGCCCGCTCGAGAGCGGCGTCAAGATCGCGGTCGACGCGGCAACCGAGCCCGTGTCCTTTACGGTCATGAGGGACGATCGCGAGGTCGCCCAGCGCCGCTTCGAGGTGTTGCCGGTCCGCTGCGACGATCGGCTCGACGCGCTCGCGCTGGCGCTGGCGCTCGCGCTCGAGCGCGAGGCAGGGGCGGCGCTCGTGACGAGCCCGCCCGACGCGACGAGCGAGGGCGCAGCGGGCGGCCAAGCCGCAAGCGCACCCCCTCGGCCAACCGAGGACCAGACCAAGCAGGCCACGCCGCCTGCTGATCAGCAGGCGCCCAAGTTTGTAGAGCAGCCCAAGAAGGCGCCCACGCCGCCTGCGCCGCCAGCCAAACCAGTGAGCTCCGAGCCAAGACGTGACGGCGAGAAGGGTTCGTCCGATCGGTCCTCACCGCGCGCTACCGCCGGCTCCTACCTGCGCCTGCAAGCGGGCGCTGCGGTGCTGCTCGAAGTCCTCCCAGCGCTCGCGTGGGCGGGCAGCGCGGGCGTGCAGCTCGTGCTCGACCACTACAGCTTCGAGCTTTCGGGCTTGCTCACGCCGGCGACTGCCAGCTCGCGCGGTGGAGTCTCGGCCCGGTCACAGCTCATCGGAAGCCGCGCGCTCGCATGCCTCGAGTCGACGCTCTCTGCCCTCGGGCTGCTCGGCTGTGCCGGGGCCGAAGGCGGCGCAGTCCTGGCGAGCGGGCGAGCTTCCGCAGCCACCAACGTCACCAACAGCGACAAGACTGTGGGGTGGCTCGCGGCCGCGCTCCGCGCCGGTGTGCTCGTGCCCGCCCAAGGGCCCGTGTCCGTACGGCTCTCGGTCGACGCCCTCGGCAACCTGCTGCGTCCAAAC
>JBIOJD010000195.1:0-7251 GCA_044450485.1 Polyangiales bacterium
CAGCTACATGACCACGCTCACCATCACCGGCCGGCGCCCGCTGATCATCGCGACCGAAGACGACCTCGAGATCGACGGCACGATCGTCACGGCGCCGAGCACCGATCCGCAGAACCTCGGCTGGCAGGCAGGCGGGCCGCCGGGGCCGTCGCAAGTCATGAGCGTCGGGATGTGCGCGCTCGACATGCCGGGGATCGGCGGCGGGAACCCGGGGCAAACTGGCATTGGCTCCGGAGGTGGCAGCTTCTGCGGGATCGGAGGTGCGGGATCGGCGTTGTATGTCGCGCCGGTCGATGGCGGCACCGATGCCGGCACAGGACCGAGCGGAGGAGCCGCCTATGGAACTGATGATCTCGTTCCGCTCGCCGGCGGTTCCAGCGGCGGCAGCACGAACGCTACCGACGCAACCAACCACGGCGGCGGCGCGATCGAGCTCGTCGCGGGCACCAAGGTGACCATCGGGATGAGCGGCGTCCTGAACGTGGGCGGAGGAGGCTCTTCGCTGGCGTACGGGATCGGCGGTGGTAGCGGTGGTGGGATCCTGCTGGAGGCGCCCAACGTCGTAGTCCAAGGCGTGCTCGCGGCGAACGGGGGAAGCGGATCCAACAACTACATGGGCGGTCAGTCGGGACTCGCCAGCGCCCAGTCAGCGGTCAACCAACTTAATAATGGGCCGCTCGGCGGCAATGGCAGCGCGGGCGCGAACGTAGACGGCAAGGACGGGACCACCCTCGGGAACTATCCCATTGGCGGCGGTGGCGGCGGCGGCGCAGGCAGGATCCGCGTGAACACTGGTTGCGGTGGCAAGCTCTCCCAGAACGGGGGCGCGATCATCTCCCCCAGCACCACCACCACGTGCTTCAGTACGGGCACGCTGAAGTAGAGCTCTGAGGGGCCGTAGGTCCCGAGCACGAAGTCCAGCCCCTGCGTGCGCTCATGCGTACGCCCGGCGGCCCGCCCCTAGATCCAGCCCTCCATGCGGTACCACTCGAAGGTGCGGCGCAGGCCTTCTTCGACCGGGACCGTGGGCGCGTAGCCGAAGTCGGTGGCGGCGCGGTCGTGGCGGCAGGTCCAGGACTGCTGCGCCATGAGAACTTTCTGGCGGTTGAACAGGCGCGGCTTCTGGTCGAGCTTGGTCGCGAGCTCGCCGAAGAACGCGGCGACGTGGAGCGAAAGCCCTGGCAGGTTCAGATCGAGCGCGCGTCGACCCGTCTGCTCCACGATGTATTGCTGGTACTCGCCCCAGGTGAGCGGGCGCCCGTCGCACAGAAAGTAGCCGCGTGAGCGCGTGGCCTCGTGAGTCGCGGCAGTGCGAATTCCGCGCACCAGATCGTCGACGAACACGAACGACATCGGTCGCTCGCGGTTGCCGTAAAACACGTTGAGATGACGCATCGCCAGGCGAAACAGCTCGAGGTTGTCGACGTCGCCGGGACCGTACACCGTCGGCGGGCGGATCATCGTCCACGGCACCGCGTCGCCGAGCGCCTCGAGCACCTGCTCGGCCTCGAGCTTGCTCTTGCCGTAGTGCTCGATCGGCTTGCGCTCGTGGTGCTCCTGCACCGGATCGGGCGTCGACGGACCGTACGCCGCGAGCGACGAGATGTGGACGAAGCGGCGCAGGCCCGGGTGCGTTTGCGCGACCGCCTCCAGCAAGTTGCGCGTGGGCATCACGTTGCCGCGCTGGAAGTCTTCGTAGTGAACGCCCTTGGTGGCGCCTGCTACGTGGAACACGAGCTCGGGGCGCTCCTGTGCCAGCACGGCACGCAGCGACTCCGGCTCTGCGTAGTCGATGGCCGCTGCACGCCCGCGTTTGGGCTCGGGCGAGCCGGGACGTACGAGCGCCACGACGTCGTAGCCGTCGTCGAGCAGCGAATCGCGCAATCGCCCGCCGATGAAACCGCTCGCACCGGTGATGAGCGCGACTCCTGGGCGTTGAGCGTCCGACATGCGCGGAGTCATGCCGCGAACCCGCGACCCGGGCAAGTCCTGAGGGGTGAATCGTCGCTTCGCGACGAGAGGGGAGCGAAGCTCCCACTTCGCGTGGGGAGGGGCCCCGACGAATTCACTTCGTCGGGGAGGGGCGGCGCGTGCCGCCCCTCGTTACTTCATTCTGCAAGCGCGCGGCCAGCTCCGGGGCGCCTTGTTCGTGCTTGAAGTACACGTAGGCGACCGACCACGCTTCCTTGCCGATCCGGCGCGCGACCTCGGCCAGCTCCGCGTCGTCGTACTGCTCGCGCCGCAAGCGCAGGTAGCCGAAGCCCGTCGTGGCCACGAAGGGCGTCTCGCGCTCGCCCTCGCCTTCGTCCGAGATGCAGAGCGCGATCTCGCGGCTTCGCAAGAGCGCATAGACCTCTTCGTCGAACCAGCTCTCGTGGCGGAACTCGAGCGCGGCGTTCGCCCGTGGTGGCAACGTCTCGAAGAACGCCTGCAGGCGCGGCAGGTCCTTCTTCAGGTTCGGCGGGAGCTGGAACAGCACAGAACCCAGCTTGTCTCCGAGCACCTGCGCGGTGTCGTACAGGTAGCGCACCGAGTCGCCGACCTCTTTGAGGCGCTGCAGGTGGGTGATCCGCCGCGACGCCTTGAGCGCGAAGCGGAAGCCCTCGGGCACCTGGCTCGCCCAGCGCTCGAGCACCGCCTTCTTCGGCATGCGATAAAATGTGGCGTTGATCTCGACCGTCGGCAGCTTGGCCGCGTACTCGGCAAGCATGTCGGCAGGCTTGCAGCGCTCGCTGTACAAACCGCCGCGCCAAAACGTGTACTGGTAGCCGCTCGTCCCGATCAAGGCTTGCATGCTCACCACCCCGGGGTCCGGGCCGCCATGATGCCCAACGCGCGGCGCAGCACAAAGCTTCTGGCGCGTGCCAGCGCTTGAACGTACCCAAAGCTTGGGGCATAGAGCAGACGCGGATCGGGCGCGACGCGCGAGCGTGCGCGGCCTTGGACTCGAGGGATTCGCAATGCGCCGGGCTTCGCTACTTTTCTTAGTCATTGCTGTTGGTTATGCGCGGGCCTCCGCGGCGCAGGCGCCGGGGCCAGACGAGGTCCAGGCGCTGCGCGACGGCTGCAACGGCGGCAAGATGCCGGCGTGCCGCGATCTGGGAACGCTGTACGCGGTCGGTAGCGGCGTGGAGCGCGAACCGCTGCGTGCGCTCACGCTGTTGCGCCTCGCGTGCGACGGCAAAGACGCCAAGGGCTGCTACGGACAGGGGCTGCTCACCCAGGGAGGCCAAGGCATCGCAGCCGACTCGAAGGCTGCGGCTAGCTTGTTCGAGAAGGCCTGCGACGGCGGCGATCCCAGGGGCTGCGTCGCGCTCGGAGATCTGAACGAGCGAGGGGACGGTCTACCGAAGGACGTGCAGCGCGCGCGCACGCTCTACGAGCGAGGCTGCGACGCAGGCGCCGGGCAGGGCTGCATGCGCCTCGGGCACATGGCAGAGAGCGTCGAGGGCGGCTTGCCCACGGCACAAAAGCTCTACTCGCGTGCCTGCGACGCAGGCCTGGCCAAGGGCTGCGCCGCGCTCGGACGCGTCCTCGAGGCCGGCGGCGCGCCCGCGCGCGAGCAGAAACAAGCGGCCTCTGCATACGAGCGTGGCTGCGATGGCGGTGACGAAGCCTCGTGCGGCGCGTTCGGCGTGCTGCTGCTCGCGGGCGTGCGTGGGGCAACCGAGCCCAAGACCTTGGTGACGTTGCTCGAGCGCGGCTGCGCGGCGGAGCAGCTCCCGGCCTGCAAGGCGCTCGGCACGCTGCACGAAGATGGGCGCGGCGTGCCCAAAGACGCCGCACGCGCCGCCGAGCTCTATCGCAAGGCTTGCGACGGTGGGCTCATGCTCGGCTGCAACAACCTCGCCGGGCTGTTTCAGGACGGCGCAGGCGTGAAGCAGAGCGCCGCGCAAGCCTTCGAGCTCTACAACCGCGCGTGCCGCGGCGGCGAGCTGGTGGGCTGCGTGAATCTAGGCTCGATGTTCGCGAGCGGCGAAGGCACGAGTCGGGATCTGCCACGTGCGATCAAGATCTTCGCCCACGTGTGCGAGGGCGGCTTGCAGACAGGCTGCCACGAGCTCGCGCTGTGCTACCTGCACGGCGAAGGCGTGCAGAAGGATCCGAACAAGGCCATGGCGCTGTATCGGGAGGGTTGCGAGCAACACGACGACCCATCCTCGTGCACGGGCCTCGGCGAGCTGCTCGAGCACGGCGAAGGCGTCACGCCCGACGTGGTGGCAGCCGCACGTCTCTACCTCGCCGCGTGCAAGCGCGAAGACGCGCACGGTTGCGCGCGCCTCGCCGTGATCTACGAGCAAGGCCGCGTTGGCCCGCCGAAGAAGAAGGCTGCGCGCGAGCTATTCGAGCGCGCATGCGATCAAGCGGACCCGCTCGGCTGTGCCGGTCTCGGGGCGATGCTGCTCGCAGGCAGCGCCGAGATCGAGCGTGGCGGCGCCTTGGTGCAGCGCGCGTGTGCCGCAGGCGTCGCGGAAGGCTGTGCCGCGTACGCCAAAGCGCTCGAGACCGGACGCGGCGCGGCGCGCGACGAGAAGCGCGCGGGCGAGCTGTTCGCCAAAGCCTGCGCCGACGACGTGGCCGAGAGCTGTTTCGCGCTGGCGCTGATGCATGCGCAAGGCCGCGGCGTGGAGCAGGACGCGGGCAAGAGCCAAAGCCTGCTGCATCGAGCGTGCGAGCTCGGTTCCGAGCCGGCTTGCCGGGCGGCCCAGCAGCTCGCCAAGGCCGAGTAATGAGAGCCGCGGGCTCGGCTCAAGCGAAAAACGCTTCGATCTCTTTGGCGCGGCCGAGCGCGTCCTGCTGACCGAGGCGAATCAGATCGCTCGCGAACTCCGCGTCGAACAGGATGAACGAGAGCAGATCCGATTCCCAAATCGACCCGAGCGTCGCGGTGCGTGCGAGCAGCCACGACGAGAAGCGCGAGCCGTGCAGATGGCGCGCGCGCTCACGCGCGAGGCGGCCGACGTCACGCGTGGGCCGAAACACCAAGGTCTTGAGCTTGCGATACGGAAGACCCCGCGCCTCTTTCAGCACGTGTTGCACGGACTCGAGTTGGATTGGCGAGAGCGTGGACTCGAGCGCCTCGATCAAGCGGTTGAAGCGCTCGAGCACCTGCAAGTCGTAGCGCAGCGGGTCGAGCAGCAAGGCGTTGAGCACCTTACCGATCAGGAACACCGGGCTGTTGTACGCGTCGATGCGCTCGCCTTCCGGCGTTGGATCGGATGGCGATGCCTCCTGACTGAGCAGCGACACCACGACCAGGCGCTCGACGCCAGACCGTATCGCGGGCGAGATCGGCGTGTTGAACCGAACGCCACCGTCGCAGAAGTAATCCGTGTCCACGCGGCGCGCGGGAAACAGCAGCGGGATGGCCGCCGAGGCCAGCACGTGCTCGGCGCTGAGCGGACCGATCCGCAGCGACCTGCGCGGGTCGTGGGTGTTCGCGAACGCCGCGCCGGGCGCCAGCTCGGCGAAGGTCACAGTGCGCCCGGTGGCGATGTGCAGCGCCGAGACGATGAGCGAGCGCACCAGCCCTTGGGCGACGTTGCGGTGGAGCTGGTCCCACGGCACGTTGTCGTGAACGATCCGGTCGAGCGCCGAAGTATCGAGCAGCGAGCGTCCGACCAAGCTCGGCATGCGCCCCTCGTCCTTGGTGAAGTGCCGCTTCCAGCCGAGCACGCCGCGCATGTCGAGCTTGAGGTGGCGCGTGACGTCGAGCGCCTTCCACTGCTCGGCCAAGCCACGGGCATCCATGTCGGGCTTCTGCGCGTTGGCCGCCAGGAAGGTCGCGTTGAGCGCACCGACCGATGTGCCGCAAAGAACGTCGAAGGGCGGTCGGGTCGGCTTCAGCACCTCCATCAGGCCGAGCACCACGCCGGCCTCGTACGCGCCCCGCGCCCCGCCTCCGGAGAGCACGATCCCTGTGCTTTCACTGCTCGAGCTCACGCGCCGCCGTCCGCGGCCTCGTAGCCGCGTTTTCAGTCTAACGCGAGCGCCCGGGCGCACGCGAAGTTTGTGCTAAGCTGCGCGTCCCCCAAAGGGGAGTAGGAGCGAGCAATGTCGGTCGCGGTGGCAGTGAAGAGCAGAGGGCGGATCGTGATCGCGTCCGACACCAAGCGCACGTTCGGCTCGGGCGAGGTCACGGCCTCGAACCTGACCGACGTCAAGATCCGCAAGGTCGGTAACGCGTACCTCGCGACCACGGGCTGGGGCTTGTACAGCAACATCCTCGACGACTACTTCTCGGGCCGCCGCAGCCATCGCTTGACCGACGAGCGCAGCATCTTCTCGTTCTTCCGCGTGTTCTGGAAGCACCTGCACGAGCGCTACTCGTTCGTGAACGATCAACGCCCTGACGACGAATCGCCGTTCGGCGACCTCGACGCGTCGTTTCTGATCGCGAGCGCCTCCGGCATTTTTTCGGTCGCGTGCGACATGAGCGTCACCGAGTTCAAGCAGTACTACGCAATAGGCTCGGGCGCGCCCTACGCGCTCGGCGCGGTTCACGCGATGTACGACGAGCGCGCCGACGCGGAGAAGATCGCGCGCAAGGCCGTGGACGCCGCAAGCGCGCTCGACCTCTACTGCGGCGGCGCGACGACGCTGTTCAGCCTGAAGGCGCGCTGATCTCGAGCGCGCACGCTCACTCGTCGACCTGTGGCGACGACTGGTCGAGGTGGTAGCGCTGGTACTCCTCGACGAACGCGAAGCGCGCGGGCGCCGCAAGCTTGTCGACGTACAGCACACCATCGAGGTGATCGAGCTCGTGCTGGAAGACGGTCGCCAGGAAATCTTCGGCCACCAAGGACTGCAGCTGCGCGTGCTGGTCGAGGTAGTCGACGCGGATCTTGCGCGGCCGCTCGACGTAACCACGCAGACCGGGCACCGACAAGCAGCCCTCCCAGAACCCGTGCACGGCCGCGTCGAGCACGCTCACCTGCGCATTCGCGATCACGAGCAACGGCTGCGACAGCCCCGTCTTGTAGCGCTCGTCGAGGCGGTCGACCTCGATCACGGCCAAGCGCACCGACTCGTGGACCTGCGGAGCGGCGAGCCCCACGCCACCGTACTCGTGCATGGTCTCGATCATGTCGACGATCAGGCGTTTGATGGGCTCGGACGAGAGCTCCTGCTTGCCGAGCACCCGTGCGGGCTGGCGCAGCACCGGATGCCCCAAGCGCGCGACCTTGCGTATCGCCATCGTCGACCTCCGGGGCGACGATCTATCACGAGCACCGATCCGCCGCACCCGAG
>JBIOJD010000196.1:0-7140 GCA_044450485.1 Polyangiales bacterium
AAATAGTTGGCGAACACCGCGTGCGGCACGACCTGCGGGTTGAAGAAGCCGTCGATCCAGGTCGGCGTCTGGCCGAACCACGCCGGCTTGTACCCGCGCGCTGCCGCCTCGCCCAGCAGTGGCCCAGTCGCGCTCGGCAAGATCGTCAGCATCACGTGGGTCGCGCCCGCGCTCTTCAGCGACGACACGACCGCGGCAAAATCGCGCTGACCCGGAATCACGGTCTGTTCGCTGACGACCCTGACGCCGTGATGCTCGGCCGCCTTCTTCCAACCACTCGCGCCGTCCTGACCGTAGTCGTCTCGCTGATAGACGATCGCAGCCCTGATCGCGGTCTTCGGCTTGCGCGCTTTCTCTTGCTCGGCGACCACGAAGTCCATCGCGCGCATGGCCTCGACCTCGTACGAGGGACCACCCGGGATCGTGTAGCGGTTCTGCGCCATCTGCGACGAGAGTGAAGCGGGCAGCGCGATCATCTTGTCGCGCTCGAGCATCGGTCGCAGCGGCAGAGTGTTCGGCGTGCCGAAGCTGTGCGCCAGCATCAGCACGTCGTCCTTGATCGCGTTGTAGGCCTGAACCGACTTCTGTGGGTTGTAGGCGTGGTCTCGCTCGACGAGTTGGATCTTCCAGCCTTCGGGCAAGAGCCCGCTGCCGCCGGCGTTGATCTGCGCCGCGAGCACGCGCTTGCCCACGGCCTCGGGCTTGCCGATGGTCGCCGCCGGGCCGCTCTCGTCGTTGAGCACGCCGAGCCGCACCGTCTTGTGCTCGAGGTCCACACCCTTGTCGACCTTGATCGCGGGCGGCTTGGGCACCCCGGGGGTAGCAGGCGCTTTGGCGGCGGTCGGCGCTGGCTCATCCTTCGGACCGGTGCAGGCGAAGGCCGCACACAGCAG
Source organism: Polyangiales bacterium (assembly GCA_044450485.1). Lineage (GTDB taxonomy): Bacteria > Myxococcota_A > Polyangia > Polyangiales > JAFGIB01 > CAVZVA01. The sequence goes on from JBIOJD010000196.1 coordinate 894, forward strand.
CGCCAAGGTTGCAGAGGACCGTGTCGTCGTCACGCGCATCAGTGCCGGCCGTGGCGGGAGCGGGCGTGGCCGTGCTGGCGCGGCACCAGGTTGGTCCCGATCTGCAAGGCCTCCTGCACTGCGCGCTCTATCTCTTTGGTGAAGATCAGCTGCACGCCTTGGCCCACGAGGCCGCCTTGGAACAGCGCCTCGATTGCAGCCATCACGTCGTCGGGCTCAGCGGTGCGTCCGAAGCCCTGACCCACCTTCTTGATCGCGAAGTCGACGACCTCGCGCGCCGCACGCGCGAGTCGCCGCTCGAGGATCTCCTGCAAACTGATCGCGGTCTCCATGTCGATGCCTGCCTCGTGCAGGCGGCGTCCGAGCTCGAGCAGAGCTGGGCTGCGCACGAGGTAGCGACGGTTGACGCCGTCGCCCTGCACTTGAACCGCGCCCCTCGCGAGCAAGCGGCTGATCACGCCGGGCTGTGGGTCGCCGAGCGAGCGCTTCAGCTCTTCTTCGGTCACCAGCGCGGGCGCGTCCTGTGAGAGCGCGCCGAGGCGTTCGCCCACGCCGAGCCACTTGTGGATGGCGTCGCTGTCGAGATCCTCGCGGCCGATGATGTCGCGGATCGCGCGCAGCCGCAGACCCTTGTCCTGCAGCTCCCCGACGACCTTGAGCCGCTCGGCGTGCGAGTCGTCGTAGACCGCCACGCGCCCGCGCTTGCGCGGCGGCGGCAGCACGCCCTTGGCCTGATAGAAGCGAATCGTGCGGCTCGGCACCCCGCTGCGGGCGGCAAGCTCGTCGATGGTGTACTCGCCCGGGCCAGGGGTCTCGTCTGCGTCGGAGGGGTGCATCAGTAGGCAGAACCGTAACAGCAAACGGTGTAATCGTCAAACGAAACCGCCTGAGATCAGGGCTCCTGCGCGAGAAATGCTTCGATCAGCTGACCCGAAAGCGAGAACGACCCCGGTACGAAGAACCCGTGGGCGCGACAGTCGCGGATCTCCGCGCGCGAGACCCAGCGCGCGTCTTCCAGCTCTTGGTCGGCGAGCGCGATCTCGGGCGCGAGCGCGCGCGCGGTGAAGCCGATCATCAGCGACGACGGGAACGGCCATGGCTGCGAGCGGAAGTAGCGCACGTCGTCGACCGCGACGCCGGCCTCCTCGGCGACCTCGCGCACGACCGCTTGCTCCATGCTCTCGCCCGGCTCGACGAAGCCTGCCAACACCGAGTACATGCCCGCGGGCCAGTTGCGCTGCCGGCCCAAGAGGCAGCGGCCGTCGTGCTCGACCAGCACGATGATCGCCGGGTCTGTTCGGGGGAAGTGCTCCGTGCGGCAGCTCTCGTTGCGACACACCCGTACGTGGCCGCCTTGCCGGGCTGCCGTCTTGCTGCCGCACACGCCGCAGTGCTGGTGCCGCTTGTGCCAGTGCATGATGCCGCGCGCGTAGGCTGCGAGACCTGCGTGATCTGGAGACAGCGTCGCACCGACCATCCGCAGGTCCCGGAGCTCGCCGCGACCGGCAAGCGCTCCATGCTGCAGCGGGTCGGCCAACGCGCTCACGTCGAGCGCAAAGCAAGCGCGCCCCGCGAGCGTGCCGAGAAACACCAGCTCGCCTTCTGTCTCGAGCAAGCTCTGCGCCTGCGACAACGGAAGCAGTGCCAGCTGGTCGCCGCTCACCAGGCTCAGGTCGCGATGCACGGGCACGAGCAGCGTGTCCGGCGCGCGCAGCGCGGCCTCGAGCTGGTCGAGATCCTTGCGCAGCGCCGCTGCGCGGTCGAGCGTTCGCGGCGAGTCATCCGAGGCCATCGCCCGCGCAGCCTGTCACGTCGCAGTCGATCGCGAAAGCCGAGCTGCTTGGGCCGCCCCAGGCTCAATCGGGCTCGTCTGCGGGCTCGGCGGGAACGACCTGCCCGTGCAGCACCTGCAGCATGCCTTGGGCTTCGGTCGCCGCCTCGAGCTCGGGCTTCTGCGCGAGGAAACGCGTCAGAAAGTCCTCGGCTGCGGCGTCGTCGCCGCGCGCGAAGTGGCTCGCGCCGAGCAGGTAGAGCGCTTCGGGGTCTTCCTTCTGGCGCGCGAGCACTTGCTGTCCCATGCGGATTGCCTGGTCGTGTCTGCCCAGCATGCGCAGCGCGTGGCCCGCGCCGACCATCGCGCCGAGATACTCGGGCACGATCTCGAGGGCGCTCACGTAGCTGCGCAGGGCCTTGCTGTAGTCGCCCAGCTCGAAGCGAGCGGCTCCGAGAAAGAAGCAGGCATACTCGTTCTTGGGCTCGCGCATGAGCAACGCCTCCAGAACCTGCACCGCGCGCTGCGCCTCACCTTCGGCCAGCAGCTCAGCGCCTTCTTGCGCCTCATCCCAAGCTTTCTCGTCACGCATGGTCGGAAACGCCGGTCAGAGCCCGATCAAGGCGAGCTGGCGGCGTTGGTGGCCGGGGCGCGAGAACGCGACCGGATAATCGCCGGTGAAGCAGGCGTTGCAATAGCCCTTGCCGGTGATGGAGGCGTGCAAGCCTTCCAAGCTCAAGTACCCGAGTGAGTCGCACGTGATGTAGCGCGCGATCTCGTCGATGCTGTGGTTGCTGGCGATCAGCTCGCTGCGCGATGGCGTGTCGATGCCATAGAAGCACGGCCAGCGGGTGGGCGGCGCGCTGATGCGCAGGTGAACCGAGGTCGCCCCTGCGTCGCGCACCATCTTGACGATCTTGCGGCTGGTCGTGCCACGCACGAGCGAGTCGTCGACCACCACCACACGCTTGTTCTCGAGCACGCCGCGCACTGGGCTGAGCTTGAGCCGCACGCCGAAGTGCCTAATCGAGGATTGCGGCTCGATGAAGGTGCGGCCGACGTAGTGACTGCGGATCAAGCCGAGCTCGAACGGGATTCCGGAAGCCTGCGAATACCCGAGCGCCGCCGCTACGCCGCTGTCCGGCACGGGCACGACCACGTCGGCTTCGACCGGGGCCTCGGCCGCGAGCGTTCGTCCCAGGCGCTTGCGCGCCTCGTACACGCTGATGCCGTTGAGCATCGAGTCCGGCCGCGCGAAGTACACGTACTCGAAGATGCACATGTGGCGCTCGGCCTCGCCGAAGGGATAGAAGCTCTCGAGCCCGCGGTCGGTGACCACCACCATCTCGCCTGGCTCGACGTCGCGTACGTAGTCTGCGCCGATCAAGTCGAAGGCCGGCGGCTCGGACGCGAACACGTATCCTGTCCCCAGGCGACCGATCGAGAGCGGCCGGAACCCGTGCGGATCGCGCACCGCGATGATTTGCTCGGCGGTCAAGAACAAGAGCGAGAATGCGCCACTGACCTGGCGCAGCGCGTCCGCGACGCGATCGACGTGCGTGAGCTGCTTCGAGTGCGCGATCAGGTGCACGAGCACTTCGCTGTCGCTGCTCGACTGAAAGATCGAGCCGCTCGATTCGAGGCGGCTGCGCAGCTCCTCGTAGTTGGTCAAGTTGCCGTTGTGGGCGACCGCCAGCGAGCCGAGCTCGTAGTCGACCGCCATGGGCTGCGCGTTCTTCAGGTGCGACCCGCCCGCAGTCGAATAGCGCACGTGACCGATGGCGCGATCGCCTGGCAGACGCTTGAGGATCGCCTCGGTGAAGACGTCGCGGACCAGGCCCACGTCGCGGTGGACGCTCAGGTGACCGTCCTCGGCGGCGACGATGCCTGCGCTCTCCTGGCCGCGATGTTGGAGCGCGTGTAGTCCCAGGTAAGTCAGATTCGAGGCTTCTGATGCCCCGAACGCGCCGAACAGGCCGCACTCGTCGTGAAAGTGATCGTCATCGAGCGGATCGGGAAGCTCGTCCGTCGGCTCAAGCACGCGGCGATCCATAGCGCCGCGCGGACCGAACGTCTACATTGATGCGCTCGCGCAACGAGCTTTTCCGGATTTCCTTTTCAGTCATGCTGTTGCGTCCCATCGATGCTCTGCTGCCGCGCGCTTCGCGCAATTTCGGCGGCAAAGCGAAGAATTTGGCTGCGCTGGTCCGCGCCGGGTTCCCGGTGCCCGTCGGATATGCGCTGTCCTGCGAGGCGTCGGCGCAGCACTTCGCGCGAGCGCTGCCCCCGGTGCTGCAGCCCGCGCGCTTGCTTGCGCGGCCGAACGTGCCCGAGGCCGATCTGCACACCGCTCGCGCGCTGGTGCTCGAGACAGCGCTCGCCCCAGATCTCGTGCGTGAGCTGCGGCGAGCGTTCGACGCGCTGCGCGCTGCAGACGTACAAGGGGTCGCAGTCCGGTCCTCGAGCACGGGCGAGGATCAGCCGGCTGCCTCGGCCGCGGGCCTGCACACCTCGGTTCTCAACGTGACCAGCGTGCCGGCGCTGCTCGATGCGGTGCGGCAGTGCTTCGCTCAGGTGTTCTCGGCGCGCGTCGTCGGCTATCTGCACAGCCTCGGTCACGAGACTGTTTCCGAGATGGGGGTGGTGATCCAGGCGATGGTACCGGCGGACGTTGCGGGCGTGCTGTTCACCGTCAACCCGCTCACCGGCGATCCGGACGAGATGGTGATCGACGCGAGCTACGGCTTGGGCGCGAGCGTGACCGATGGCCACACCACACCGGACACCTACCGCATCCACAAGTCGACGGGTTGGGTGCGCGATCGCGTGCTCGGCGACAAGCGGACCAAGATCGTGACCGCGCCGGGCGGTGGGCTGCGCCAAGAGACGATGGCCGAGGCGTTGGCGCAGAAGCAGGCGCTCGACGAGCACATGTTGACGCAGCTCGTCACGCTCGGCCGTCGCGTCGAAGAGCACTTCGGCGACGCGCGCGACATCGAATTCGCGATCGCAGGCGACAGCATCTACTTGCTTCAGGCGCGCGCAGTGACTGCAACGCCTTTGCGACCCGCGAGGTCGCGCGGCTTTCGGCGCAAACGCGTCGGCGCGGACACCAGCGCTGCGGTCTGGTCGAATCTCAACGTGGGCGAGGCTCTGCCCGGCGTGGCGACGCCGCTCACTTGGTCGGTGCTGTCCGAATTCAGCGAGCTCGGGTTTCGCGAGGCCTTCGCCGCGCTCGGTTGCAAGGTGCAGAAGGATGCGCGCTTGGTCGGCAACTTTCGCGGGCGCATCTACCTCAACCTGAGCGAGCTCACCCAGGTCGCGGCGCAGGTGCCGGGCCTCAGCGCCAGCCTCGTGCTCTCGCTCGGCGGCGGCGCGGCGCTGTCGCGGCTCGAGCTCGAGCGCAAACCGCCGACGCCGACCCAGTTCTTGCTCAAGCTTCCGACGACCGCCGCGCGTTTCACGCGCAGCAACATCGGGTTTCACCGGCGGCTCGGCGAGCTCGAGGCCGCCTTCGAGGCCGAACGCGCGCGCATCGAGTCGCTCGATTTCCGCATTCTGTCGGCGAGCGCGCTCGACGAGACGCTTTCGGACGTTCACCGCTTGTTGCAGAGCGTGGGCAGCGCGCTGCTCAGTTGTTATGGCGGGTTGCTGGCCGTGCTCGTTCCGTTGCGCGCGGCGTTGTTCTTGCTGCAAAGCGAGCGAGCCGACCGCGTGCTGCACGCGCTGCTCTCCGCCGTCGAGAACGTGGAGAGCGCGGGGCCCGGCCGCGAGATCCTGCATGTCGCTGCTGCGTTCGAGCGCGACGCCACGGCCCGGGCCGTGTTGACCTCCGCGTCACCTGCTTCGCAGCACGACTTGCCCAGCGGTGCCGCCCGCACCGCGGTCGAAGCCTTCTTGCGCCTGTATGGGCATCGCGGCGTCCGCGAGGCGGAGCTGTGCGAGCCGCGCTGGCGCGAGAACCCGCGCTTGTTGTTCGACGCCGCGCGCGTGCAGCTGCAGCGCAATCCCGGTGAGGCCGAGCGCGCGCTGGCGCGCAGGATCGAAGCTGTGCGCGCTGCGGCCGACGACGCGCTCGCGAGCCTGCCGCTCCCCACGCGACCGGCGCTGCGCGCGCTGCTCGCGGCGGTACGTAGCTACTTGCGGCAGCGCGAGCGGCTGCGCTCGCACGTCGTGCACGTCCTCGGTTTGTTTCGGATGGTGGCGCTCGACGCTTCGCGCCGGCTCTCGGTACGCGAGCCCGACATCGGCCGCGATGCAGGATTCTTCCTCGCGGTCGAAGAGCTGCACAGCGTGCTGCGCGGCGAGGTGCGTTCCGTCGGCGCGCTCGTGCGCATGCGACGCGCCCAGTACGAGCGCGATCGCAGCTTGCCCGATCCGCCGGACACGGTCGTCGGTTACCCGCCGCCCGGCGTAGCGGAGCACGGTGGCGCTGGGCCCGCGACCGACACGCACATGCCGGGTGACGACCCGCGC
>JBIOJD010000197.1:0-7132 GCA_044450485.1 Polyangiales bacterium
CGAATGCGACCTGCGCAGCATCGAGGAACATCACCGCGACCTGGCCACCGAACGAGGTCGCAGCGCCTTTGTCTTCGAGCAGGCCGCGCACGTGGAATTGCTTGGGCCCCTCCGCGGTCAGCAGACGCAGCGCGCTACCCACCCGTAGACCGTGGCGTGCTGCGAAGCGCTTGGAGAGCAGCAGCGCGGTCGGCTCGTTCACGAACACCAGCGGGTCGTCGACGATCTGCTCTGCGCCCGCCTCGGACGAGAACGGCACGAAGTGCAGGTCGCCGAGCAGGTCCACGCCGAGCACGAGCAGCGACTCGCCGAGGTCGATCGCCTGCGCCGAGATCTCGAGGCTCGCGGCGGCGTGCGCCACCCCCCTGATCTCCGCGACGCTGGCGACGAGATCGGTGCTCACGCCAGACCCGTTGCCCTCGATCGTCAGGTCCGCGCGGCCGGAGACGCGGGTGACCAGCTCCGCGAACGCGCGCGAGATGCTGTCGGAGTCGGCCTCGCTCGCGACGTAGAGCGCAACGCCGAGCGCGATTCCGAACAAGACCAGCAACGAACGGAGCTTGGCCCGCACGAGGTGGCGCAAGCTGATCCGTCGAAGTAAGGCAAGCATGTCGAGCTGGACCGAGAAACCGAGCGGTCCAGGGTATAGTCCAGCACGAGCGTACGCGCATGCTGAATGACGGGGAGGTCACGCGACCTCCCCGCCCCGATGAAGTGAATTCATCGGGGGCCCACCCCACCGCGGGGCTCGCTACGCTCACTCGTGCGCAGAGTCCCCCAGGTTCACTCGGCGGCGGCGGTCTCGGCTTGCAGCGGGACGTGCACGCCTTCGGGCGGCTTCTTGTGCGTGCGGACCGCGACCTCGCCCGAAGGCAGCTCCTCGAAGCTCGGATACAGCTCGGGGTAGCCCAGGTCGAAGCGCGGCCCCATGAAACTGTCGCGGACGTCGGGCATCACGCTGAAGAATCCCGAGACGGCGCCTGCCAGGTTCGCCACCACGCGCGCAACGCCCGTCATGCTCTGGCTGCTGTGGGCGATCTTGCGCTTTTCCTCTTCGTCGTGGGGCGCGGTGAAGGCGGTGATCAGCCGCAACTTCTGTCCCTCGAAGACCATCGAGTCGAAGCGGAAGATCGAGAGCAGGTACAGTCCGCTCTGGGCCGTGACCGCCGGTAGCTCCGCCGCGGCCGACAGGGGATCGGCCATCGCTTGCAGGTACGCGTCGCGACCGTTGGCGATGATGTGCTGCGCGAGCGTCCAGAGATGGAAGTACGTCTGCGCAGGCAAGATCGGTTTGAGACCGCGCCCGATGTAGAGCGGCTCGAACCGCGCCACGAGCAACGCGCTGAAACGCCCCAGCAGTCGGTGCAGCGCGCGCTGCTGCTCGCGGTCGAAGCGCGAACGCACCTGCGCCACCACATCCGCAAGCGTGTCGAAGCGCTTGCGCTTCTCGGCATCGACCAGCGGTACGAGCTCCTGCCAGAAACGCTCGACGTCGGCGCTGGTGAGCGCGTCCGTGCCCGGGTCGACGATCGCGAGCTGCATCGGGTCTTCTTTGCCGGCGCGTGAGCGCTGCATCAGCGCGTTCAGCTTGCTGCGGCGGCGCCAGAAGATCGCGTCGTAGTGCCACATCTCGGGCTCGGGCAGGAACTCGTGCCAGAAGCGCGGGTCCTTGTGCCGCGGCGGTGTGTGCGGGCCGATGTAGCAGCGCCTCCACCAGTTGCCGGTCGCGAAGTGCTCTTTCAGCGTGACCGGTTCGAGCATCACGGTGCTGATGCGCACGGCCACAGGCGCCTCTTTGTGCTGCTTGAGCACCGTGCCCTTCATGAAGTCGAGCCCGGCGCCCTCCGTGATGCGCTGCGCGAGCGTGTTCGCGGCCGGCTGCGAGCCGTAGCTATACGGATCCCACGGTCCGACGATGCTGCTGATCAGGCTGGTTGGGTTGAGGCCGAAGGTCTCGTAGATCACCGCCTGGTCGCCGCGTGGATGGTGTGGCGCGATGAATTTCGGCGGCGACTTGGGGTTCGACACCGAGTAGTGAAAATCCACTTCTTCCCAGTGCTCGTTGTCCCAGGTGACCTCGACCAGGAGGCAGATCTTCACGCCGGGCGAGGTGTTGGGCGGGAACACCCCGTACGGGTGCAGCCAGCGGAAGGGGTGCATGAAGCGCACGAAGTCGAACGGGAGCTGCAAGACGCGCGGCAGCCGATACCAGAACGACCACAGGTGCCAGCTCTGGGCCACCCAGCTGTTGAACGGGAACGCCAGACACACGCAGAACGTGTGCACCAGCACAAAAGCGTTGGTGAGCATCGGCGCGCCCGGCGCGAACAGCTCGGAGAGCCGGAGCTGTCCCGGGGTCACGTTGTCGAGCAGCGGCAGACAGCCGACGATGGTCAAAATGCTGAAGTAACCGAAGCTGCCCATGGCCTGGATGCCGATCATCAGAAACACGGTGCAGGCCGCGAATACCAGGCTCAGCTTGCCCGGGAAGAACGCGAAGCACGGCGCCGGCACCTCGGCGAAGAACATGAAGACGACCAGCGGCTTGAGCATCACGGTCGGCAGCTTCTGCACATACCAGCCGAGCGGCGAGACCAGCGGCTGGTTGATCAAGAAGCCCTTGAGGTACGCCAGGTCCTTGATCGTGGCGCCCATGAACTTCTGCTTGCCGAAGCCGAACATCACGCAAAACAAGAGCAACCGGTACGCCCAAGCCAGCGCCGGGGCTGCGGTCGTGACTGCGGAAAGCTCGGGCAGCGCGTGCGTCTCGGGCAAGAACAACCCGAGCACCGTGGCCTCGAAGAGCAAGGCGTCCCACGGGAAGATCAGACCGATCGCCATGTCGAGCGACAGGTAGCAGAGGTAACAGGTGAGCAGCCCGTAGAAGCCGAACGGTCCGCCGTAGACCAGCAGGGCCGCGCCGCCCAGACCGCCCAGCGTCAGCGCCCGCAGCATCGCGTCGCTGTCGCTCAGCCAGAGCAGCGTCGGGAAGTAATAGATCCGGCGCCAGGTCGGGAAGTCCTGCTTGATCTTCCGCAGGCGCAGCGAGATCGGCAGACCACCGTCACGGCCGGCGCCCCGCACCATCTGCCCCGCGAGCGAGGTGAACGAGATCAGGTAGACCAGGCCGAGCCCACGGCTGAACAGACCCCACACGAGCTCGGGCGATATGAATTGAGACGACTCCGACATCGGCTCCACGCCATCATAACGCAGTTTGGCGCGCAACCGTGCCGAAGCGTCTCCACAGCGCCCAAAGGACCCAGCGCAACCGCAGATTGACGCAACGTCAGGTTTGGCCAATCCTCCCTATGTCTTGCTTTGAGCCCGGACCTGCCCTAGAGCCCTCAAGCTCACTCCGCGGAAATTCGACCGTGGCGTGCGCAGAACCCCGTCGCCGCGGCGCCGCGATGCGGCGGCAAGCCACGTAGCTGAGAGCCCAAACCGTCATGCCCGCGATCGATTTGCCCCTGTTCGGGAACATCGTGCTGTGCGCGATCTTGATCAGCGCGGCGTACACGATCGCCGTTGCCTTGGTGGCTGGCCGTGGCCGCCCCTCGCTGCTGCCCGCCACCCGCGCGGGCGTCTACGCGACCGCCGGGCTGATCGCGCTCGGTGTGTGCACGCTGGCGTACGCGTTCCAGGCGCACGACTTCCGCATCCGCTACGTGCAGCACTATAGCGACCGCTCGATGCCGTGGTTCTACCTGGTCACCTCGCTCTGGGGCGGCCAGGACGGGTCGATCCTGTGGTGGACTTTTCTGCTCGGCGGCTATTCCACTGTATGCGCGTTCTCGTTGCGCAATCGGCTGCCCGAGCTGCAGCCGTACATCCTCGCGACGCTGATGAGCATCGTGATCTTCTTCTGCGTGCTGATGCTGTTCAGCGCCAACCCGTTCGCGACCGCGGTCGCAGGCGCGCCGCCCGACGGTGAAGGTCTCAATCCGCTGCTGCAGAACTACTGGATGATGATCCACCCGCCGATGCTCTACATGGGCATGACCGGGTGGTCGGTGCCATTCGCGTTCGCGATCGCGGCGCTGATCACGGGGCGGCTCGGCGACGAGTGGATCAAGGCGTCGCGGCGCTTCACGCTCTGGGCCTTCGCGGCGCTCGCGACCGGCAACGTGCTCGGCATGCTCTGGTCGTACGAGGAGCTGGGTTGGGGCGGCTACTGGGCCTGGGACCCGGTCGAGAACGCGGCCTTCATGCCGTTGCTCGCGGGCACGCCGTTTCTGCACTCGGTGATGCTCCAGGAGCGGCGGGGCATGTTCAAGGTGTGGAACGTGTTCTTGCTCTGCCTCACGTTCCTGATGACGATCTTCGGCACGTTCCTCACGCGCTCGGGGATGATCGCCAGCGTTCACTCGTTCGCGCGCTCCAGCATCGGCAACTACTTCGTGGCGTTTCTGCTCGTGGCGGCGGTGGCCTGCGTCGGATTGATCGTGTGGCGCTTGCCGCTTCTGCGCGCCGAGCACCGCATCGACTCGCTGCTCAGCCGCGATTTCGTGTTTCTGCTCAACAACTGGATCTTGATGGGCATGCTGTTCTTCGTGCTCATCTCCACGACCTGGCCGCTGATCAGCGAGGCGCTGCGCGGCCAAACCGTCACGGTCGGTCCGGGGTTCTACAACAAGTGGATGATCCCGCTCGGGCTCGTGTTGTTGTCACTCGTCGGGATCGGACCGCTGCTCGCTTGGCGCAAGTCGACTGGCAACCACACCGCGCGCGCGATGCTCTGGCCGGGCGTTGCGGCGCTGTGCGTGCTCGCGCTGCACGTGGCGTTCGGCGCGGGCCTCGGCTATCCGGCGTTCGTCCAGGGCGAGCAGATTTACGACACCTGGACCGGCAAGGTGCTCGCCGCGATCTACGGCGCGGCACCGGGCCTGTCGACGATGCTCTGCACCTTCGTGCTCGCCGGCCACGTACAGGAGTTCTGGCGCGCCACGGCGCTGCGGATGAAGAACGCACGCGAGAATGTCTTGCTCGCGCTCTTCGAGGTGATCGCGCGCGCCAAGCGCCGCTACGGTGGCTACATCGTGCACCTCGGCATCGTCACGATGTACTTCGGCTTCACGGGCGCGGCCTACGACAAAGACAAAGAAGCCGCGCTGCGGCCGGGCGAAGCGCTCGAGGTCTCGGGCTTCTCGATCCGCTACGACAAGAGCCGCATGGAGGTCGACCCGAACAAGCGCATGGTGTTCACGGACATGACCGTGTCGCATGCGGGGCGCTCGCCGCTGCGCATCGCGCCGGCGAAGTTCATCTACAGCAAGCCCCAGGGGACCGCCACGACCGAGGTCGCGATCAGCTCCACGCTGCGCGAAGACGTGTACGCGATCATGAACAGCGTGAACCCCGAGACCAAGGTCGGGACCTTCCGCGTGATCGTGCGGCCGTTCGTGGCCTTCATCTGGCTCGGCGGCATGCTGATGATCCTCGGCACCGGCGTGTCGATGGCGCCTTCGGTACGCGAGGTGCTGGGTGAGGCGCGGCTGCGCTCGCCCTCCTCGTCGTTCGCTGCAACGGCCGCGACTGCGCTCGTGCTGGCCGCGCTCGCCGGGGCGGCGCTCTTCGCGTTGCTCGCGCCCGCCCGCGCGCATGCGCAGAACGACGGCTCGAGCTCGCTGCACGCCGGCTCGGTCACGATGCGCAATCAGACGGAACGCGAGCTGTTCGCGAGCCTCTTGTGCGAGTGCGGCGACTGCCAACGCCTGCCGCTTTCGAGCTGCGTGTGCTCGTGGGCCGAGGACATGCGCAAGCGCATCCGCGGCGACCTGGCGGAGGGTAAGAAGCCGGCGCAGATCCGCGACTCGTATCGCGCGGAGTTCGGCGCGCAGGCGATCGCGATTCCCGCCGACAAGGGCTTCGATCGCGCGCTCTGGGCGATGCCGCTGGCGATCATCGCGCTGATGGCGGGGTTCGTTTTCCGCTGGGGCAGGCGCTGGGCGCGCAAGGCGAGGGCAGCGGTGCCCGCCGTCGCAACAGCCGGCGGGAGCGATGCGCGTTACGATGCGGCGCTCGATCACGAGCTCGACCGCCTCGAAGACGGGGCTTGACGCAGCGGCGTTTCGCGCAATGGCCACGGTCCTACCGATCTTCTTCGTCATCGCAGCGGGGCTCTGCCTAACGCTCGTGCTGCTCGCGCTGTGGCAGAGCCTGCGGCTGGTGCTTTCTCACGAGCGCAGCTCCGTCCGCATGAGCGAGCCTCGCAATCAGGTCCGCGCTGCGCTCTTGCGCGAGAAACAAGAGCTGCTCGGCACGATCCGCGAGCTGCGCTCCGAGCACGAGCTCGGCAAAGTCTCCGACGCCGACTTCTCGCAGCTCGAGCAACGTTACCGCGCCCGTGCCCGCGACGTGCTGCGCGAGCTCGACGCGCAGCTCGCGCCCCATCGCGATGAGGCGCGCGTGCTGATCGAAGCGGCGCTGGGAAAGTCGGCCAAGGCAGCTTCGAGCGCCTCGGCGACCGCGCCCGCATCGCACGCCTGTCCGAAGTGCAGCGCGAGCAACGATGTCGACGCCGTGTTCTGCAAGAAGTGCGGCACGCGCATCGTGCCCGAGGCCGCTTCATGATGCGTGATGGTGCGTTGTTGCTGCTCTTGATTTGCTGCGCTGCACCCGTGGCAGCTCAGCCCGGTCCCCGCGGGCCGGCCGAGGTGATCGGTGAAGCCCGCAAGGCACGCGACGTGCGCGAGCTACGCCAGGCCACGCGGCGCGATCAGCCCGATCAGCCCGATCAGCCCGCTGCAGCCGCGCCCGCGAATCCGCACGCCGAGATGCAGGGCTCAGGCGCGGCCCCGACAAACCCACACGGCGGCGTGATGCCACCCGACGCCGAGCAGGGCACCGACAATCCCCACGCGGGCATGGCGATGCCGGGCGAGCCGTTGCCGATCTCGAACGAGCGCGAGGACACGAGCCTGCCGACCGGCAGCCTGCGCGTGCGCGTCATCGATGCCAAGTCTGCGCCGGTGCCCGACGCCGAGATCTCGCTCGGCATCATGGTGTCCGACGGCACGCGTTCGTCGCGCACCGTGCGCACGGGTCCGGACGGTAGCGTCGTCGTGGCCGGCCACACACCCCGCGCCCCCCCCGCCCAAAGCCGCAACGGTACCAACCAAAGGGGGCAGGA
>JBIOJD010000198.1:0-7123 GCA_044450485.1 Polyangiales bacterium
AAGCTGCTGCCTGACCTGAATGACCGCGGCGTGCAGCGCGCATTGTTCTACGTGCTGATGGGCGCACGGATGCCGGCGGTGTTGCTCGAAGCTTCGTTCATCTCGCGACCGGAGGAGGCGCGCGCGCTCGCCACCGAGGAGTACCGCCAGAGCCTCGCGGACGGCATCGCCGAGGGCATCGTACGCTACGTCGAGCGCGATCGCGTTAGTCAGGCGACCATTCGCGCGCGGGCGGCGCATTGAGCCACCGCGATCGGGCCGCTTGCTGGGCGGCCGACCCGCCCTCATAATGCGCGCCGGCATGGCGCAGGCCGCGGTCCCATCGTTTCGCGAAACCTGTCGGGATTACCTCGCGACGCATCGAACGGCCTTGGTTGCCGCGATCGAGGCGGGCCAGCGTGGGTTGTCCGTCTCGGAAGGGTTTGCCCGCATGTACGACGGGCTGCTCGGTAGCCTGTGCTGTGCGGCCGCGGCGGAGCAGCACGATGGGCAACGACCGCTCGGCCGCGTCGCGCTGGTGGCGGTCGGGGGGTATGGCCGACGGCTGATGGCCCCGCGCAGCGACGTGGACGTGTTGTTCCTGTGCGACGAACCGACCGATCCGCGTGTGGCCAAGCTCGCCGAGTCGGTGCTCTACCCGCTGTGGGACGTGGGCGTCGACATCGGTCATGCCGTGCGCGGTCTGGAGGAGACGCTCGTGCTGAGCGAGTCCGACATTCGCACCTCGACCACGCTGCTCGACATGCGCCACGTGGCTGGAGACAAGGCGATCGTGCAGGAGCTCTACGAGCGCGGTCGCAAGCGCATCTTCGACGAACAGCTCGAGCGCTTCCTGGCCGCGCTCGAGGCCGACACCGAGACGCGCCACGAGCGCTTCGGCGACTCGCTCTACGTGCGCGAGCCCGAGCTCAAGCTCGGCCGCGGCGGCTTGCGCGACCTCGACGTGATCCAATGGAGCGTGCGGGCGCGCTTCGAGGTCGAGAGCCTCGAGCAGAGCGTCGAGCACGGGGTGCTGACCGCGCACGAGGTTGCGGATCTTCGCGCGGCACAAGAGCACCTGTGGACCGTGCGCAACCGACTCCACGTCATGGCCGGCCGGCGGCACGATCGGGTGACGTACGACGATCAAGACGTGCTCGCGGCCAAGCTCGGCTACCGCGATGGGATGACGTCGGCCGTCGAACAATATTTGCAGTCGCACTTTCGCCACGCGCGCAACATCGCACGCGTCGTCGATTGCATCGGCGATCGCGTGCGGCGCTCGCTCCGGCCTCCGCCCACCACCGTTCGCGATCTCGGCGGCGGGGTGCTGGTCCATGACCGGCGGGTCACGTTCAAGCGCATGGACCTGAGCGACAATCCGTCGATCGCGTTCCGGCTCTACGGTTGCGCAGCGCGCGAGAGCCTGCCGCCGGATCCCGAGGCGCGCGATACGATCTCCGCGGCCGCGGCTGATCGCGAGTGGGCCAAGCGTCTCCGGCGTCAGGACGAAGCCGCGACCGTGTTCGCCCAGTTGCTGACGCGCGCTGATTCTGCGCCCGTGCGCAGGGGCTCGCTCGTGCGCGAGCTGCACGAGGTCGGGCTCTTGCTGGCGATGATCCCCGAGCTCGAAGGCGTTACCGGTCGCGTCCGCCACGACCCGTACCACGCGTACACGGTCGACGCGCACGCGATCATGGCGGTCGACCGCCTGCATCAGCTCGCACGCGGCGAGCTGGCAGCGGAGTTCCACGTGGTCAGTCGCTGCGCGGCGGAGATGCCGCGGCCGCTGCCGTTGTGTCTGGCGCTGCTGTTGCACGGGCTCGGTACCGGTCATCCGGATGATCCGGCGGGCTACGCGGCCGCCATCGCGGGTCCAGTCGGCGATCGGCTTGGGCTTCCCACCGCGGACGTTCAGCACATGCAATGGCTGATCGCGCACCAGAGCACGATGTACTTCTTCGCGACCCGGCGCGACATCACCGATCCGAGCGTGATCTCCGAGCTGGCGCGGGAAGTGCAAACGGTCCACAGGCTGCGCGATCTGTTTCTGTTCACTTTCTGCCAGGTCAGCACCGAGAACCCCACGGCCATGAGCGCGTGGAACGCCCGCATGCTCGACGAGCTGTGGCAGGCGGTCTCCGATCACCTCGAAGGTCGCGGCGGAGGCGTGTCGGCGCAGCTCGAGCGCATCAGGCG
The DNA here is from genome assembly GCA_044450485.1 of Polyangiales bacterium. GTDB lineage: Bacteria > Myxococcota_A > Polyangia > Polyangiales > JAFGIB01 > CAVZVA01. Next base: position 2,179 of record JBIOJD010000198.1, read on the forward strand.
CGACGTCCTCGCCGTCGAGCTCGAGCCGGAACGGCGCGTGCGCTTGCACGCGTTCGTGGCCAGCGCACCGGAGCGTTATTTGCTCGCCAACGGCATCGACAGCATTCGCCGGCACGCCGAAGTGGTCGAGAGCCGCAGCGGAAGCTTGGCGTTCGGCGCGAGCAACGTGGGAGTCGGGCAGGGAACGCTCGAGGTCGTGCTCGCCTGCGACGACCGCCCGGGCTTGCTCGCCGACCTGACCGCGGCGCTTGCGGCAACGCGCTTCAGCGTCGACACGGCGCAGCTCTACACGCGCACGCGCGAAGGGCGCCCGGACGAAGCGTTCGACATCTTTCACGTCTCTCACCCAAACATGGGCGACGAGCGCTTGATGCCACTCGAGCTCGACGAGCTGCGGCGCAACATCGAGCAGGTGCTCGACGGCCGCGCCAACGCGTCGGAGCTGCTCGGGCGCCGTTCGAAGCGGCCGTCGTGGTCGCGTCCCGGCCCGAAGATCAAGACCGAGATCCACGTAGACAGTGCGTCCTCGCCGCGCTTCACGATCGTCGACGTGTACACGCGCGATCGGACCGACCTGCTGCACGTGATCGCGCGTACCCTGCACGAAAAGGGGCTCACGATCGCGCTCGCGAAGGTCAACACCGAGGGCCAGCGCGTGGCGGACGTCTTCTACGTGCAGACTCGCGCCGGCGGTAAGCTCGGGGGCGCGGGCCAGCTCGCGGATCTGTCCGCGGCACTGCGCGAGGTGATTCACGGGCTCGATTGAGGGAGGGTAAGGCGATGCGCATGGCACGAGCAGTCGATCTCGTTTTCTGCGTGCTGTGGCTCGCGGCCTGCGGGGGCGGAGCGACCGAAGCGACACGTCCCGCCGCGGCCCTGCCCGAGGATCAGCCGCCGGCGCCTCGCGCGCACGCAGCGCCGCAGGCTTCGCCGCTGGTGAAGCAAGGCGAAGCGCGATTGCAAGCCGACGATGCCGCGGGAGCCCAGGCGTTGTTCGAGCAGGCGCTGAAGGAAGCGCCGGGCGATGCGCGCGCGCTGCTCGATCTCGGCATCGCGCGCGAGATGCAGAACGACCCGAAGGGCGCGGAGGCGGCGTATCGCAAGGCGATCGAGGCTCAACCGGACCTGGCCGAGGCGCTGAACAACCTCGCGGTGCTGCTGCGGGCGAAGGGCGAGCTCGACGAAGCCGTGGCGTTGCTGGAACGCGCGGCCAAGGCCAACCCGAGCTCGGCTTCCGCGCAGAGCAACCTCGGGCTCGCGCTCGAGGACAAAGGCGATGCGGCGGGCGCCGAGCGCGCATACCGCGCGGCGCTCGCGATCAAGCCTGCCGACGTGATGACGCAGGTCAACCTCGGCCTGTTGCTCGTCGGAAAAGGCGACGATGCGGGCGCCAAGACGCAGTTGCACGCGGCGCTGGCCGCGGCCAAGGACCGGGCCTCGCTGCTCGCGGTCGGCAATGGGCTGCGCCGCGCCGGCGATGCACAAGGCGCGCTGCAGGCCATGCAGGCCGCAGTGGCTGCCGAGGGCGCGCCTACGCCGGCGCTGCTGTCGGAGCTGTCGCTTGCGCAGCGGGCGGTGGGCGATAGGGACGCGGCGATGGCGACGTTGCAGCGCGCGCTCGATCTCGACCCACACTACGCCACCGCGCACTATCTGCTCGCGAACATGCTGGCGGGCGCCCATCGCACGGACGAAGCCAAGAAGCACTACGAGCGCTATTTAGCCCTCGAGCCAAACGGTAACCAAGCCGCCCAAGCCCGCGAGCGCCTCAAGCTGCTCCAAAAAAGCCGCTGAGAGCCCCTACTTACCGCCAACGATGAAGATTTCGGGGCTCTCGCTGCGGGAGGCTTCGGGCTTGACGATGCGGGCGTGTCCGAACGCGCGAGCCGTGGCTTCGCGGGCTTGCGCGAGCTCGGGCCCCTGGAAGATCTTGCCTACGAACACGCAGCTCTGCGCCCGCATCGCTTCCGCGACGCGAAGCGCCAGCATGTAGAGCTCGAAGCTCGCGAACTGGTCTCGATGGCGCTGGCCGCTGGTGTGCGGGGCCATGTCGCTCAGCACGATGTCGAAGGGCGCGGCATCGCCGAGCGTGCTCGCGTCGAGCGCGGCGACGTCGAGCTGGATGAAGCGCACCTGCGCAGGCGCAGCGATCGAGATCGGTTGCAGGTCTACGCCGACCACGCGGCCCTTCAGGCCCACACGCTCGGCGGCGTACAAGCTGAACGAGCCGGGCGCGGCGCCGAGGTCGAGCACACGCTGCCCCGGCTCGAACAACCGGAGCTTGCGGTCGATCTGCTGGAGCTTGTAGACGGACCGCGCGGGGTAACCTTGCTCCCGCGCACGCTTGCCGTAGTGATCCTGCGGCCGATGCCGCGGCATTTAGTGATGAGGGGCGGCACGCGCCGCCCCTCCCCTGCGGAGTGAATCCGCAGGGGCCCCTCCCCACGCGGAGCGGGAGCTGCGCTCCCCTCTCGGTGCGAAGCGGCGATTCACCCCTGGCTTCCCGCGGTGAAACACGTTCGCCACCGCTATCAGGCCGCGGGGCGTCGGGCCTTGACTGCGCCGCGTACCGTCACGACGGCGTTGCGCGCGCCGGGCACTGCGCCTTCGATGAGCAGGATCTGCTCGTCGTCGAGGACCTTGGCGACCTTGAGGTTCAGGACGGTCATGCGTTCGTTGCCGTACTGGCCCGGCATCTTGAGGTTGGGCAGCGTGCGGCCGGGGGTCATGTTGGTGCCGACGGCGCCGCCGTGACGGCGGTACTCGTGCGTGCCGTGTGTGTCGGTGCCGGCGCCTTTGAAGTTCCAACGCCGCATGACGCCGGTGAAGCCGCGGCCGCGCGTCGTTCCGCACACGTCGACTTTCTGGCCGACCTGGAAGTGCTCCGACGGCTTGACCGTCTGGCCCACTTCGAACTGCGTGAGCTTGTCCTCGGGCACGCGGATCTCGCGCACCGTGCGCGCAGCCTTGGCGCCGAGCTTGTCGTAGAAAGCCTTCTGCGACTTGCGCACGTGCTTGGCCGAGCGCTCGCCGAAGCCGAGGATCACCGCGGAGTAGCCGTCTTTCTCTTTGGTGCGCTTGCCGAGCACGGTGCACGGCCCGACCAGGATCGCGGTCACGCGGAGGACGTTGCCGTCCTCGGTGAAGATCTGCGTGTTGCCGAGCTTTTTTCCGATCAGACCGAAATTCTGGTTCATGGCACGACCCTGGGCGAAACGGGCGCAAAGGATACGACTGAACCCTGCGCCGTCAAGCACTTGTGGGCGATTGCCTCGGCGAAGCCTGGAAAGACTGGAGGTCAGCGCTCCTGCTGCCCCGCAAGCAGTCGTCTCGCTCGTTCGCCCGCGCGGTCGTGTCGAGCAGCGAGCCGCGCGAGCCCCGCGCGCGCTGCATCGGGGCTCGCAGGCAGCAACGCGCCGAGCGCATCGGCGATGACCTCGGGGTCGACACCGCGCGGCCTCTGCACCAGCTTCACGATCTCGCTCGCGAGCTCGGCGACCTGGAGCTCGCCCACGACCTCGACCGCGTAGCTGCGACCGTCGCTCCTCCACGCGTGCAGCACTTGGCGCAGAGCGTCCGTTCCGCGCGCGTCTCCGAGGCGCAAGAGCGCGCGGGCAGCAGCCACCTTGAGCACGAGAGGTTTGAGCGCGCTGCCCGCGAGCGTGGCGACCGCCTCCCGTGCCGCGTGCAATCGCAGTGCCCCCACCGCGTCGAGCGCTTCCATCGTTCGCGCTGGCTCGAGCAGCGCCGCGTGTAAGGCATCTGCGCCCGAAGCGTCTGCCAACCGCGCGAGCGACAGCGCGGCTTCGATGCGCACGTTCGGGTCTGCGTCGTCGAGCGCTTCGCGCAACATAGCCGTCGCGCCCTGGCCGAAGCCCGTCAGGCTTCGCGCCGCATTCGCGCGCACCTTGGCGTCCGCATCGCGCAACAGCGCCATGAGCGCGTCGAGATCTGCTTGGTCGCCTGCTTCCGCCACGCTCGCGACCGCCTGGAAGCGGACCTCCGCGTGCGGGCTGCGCAACGCTCGCCGCAAGGCCGATCGTGCGCGCGCGTTCGGTAGAGCGCCGAGCGCGATCACCGCGAGCTCGCGAACGAGCGGATCGGCGTCGTCGAGTCGCTCGAGCAAGCGATCGATCGCGCGCTCGTCTCCGAGCTCGCGCAGCCCGCGTACGGCGCTTGCGCGCACGCGCGGATGGTCATCGTTGCAGAGCAGCAACAAGCCCTCGAGCGCTGACTCTGCGGCTTCGGGCTCCGGCGTGGCCAGGCGCTCAGCTGCGGCGATTCGGGCCTGCGGGGTGCGCGCGTGCACGTCGCGCAGCGCCGCTTCGAAGGTCGGAGGCAGCGGCGGCAGCAAGAACGACATGCACGCCTAGGCGCGCGCGGCGAGCGCGAACAGTGCGCCGTCGAGCGCGATCTCGGGATTGGCGTTGCGCTCGATGTCCTCGCCGATCTGCTGCAAGCGCGCGACGCGCGCGGCGGCGGTGGAAGCCGCGAGCTCGAGCGACCGCGCCTCGAGCAGCTCTGCGCGGCCGCCCCACGCGAGCTCTGCGGCAGGCACGCCGAGCGCGCGCGCCGCCACGTCGCGATAGAAGGTCTGCAGCGACTCGAGCACGAGTGCGCGGTCAGCAGCGCTCGCGAGCTCGGACGCGAGATCGAGCAAGACACCTGAATTCGGTCGGGCGAGCGCCTCGTCGATCCGCAGCGTCCATTGCGCCACCTGTTGTGCGCGGTCGTTCTCACACAGTGCCAGCGCGCGATCCGCGCGGCCCGAAGCGAGCGCCAACGCGGGCTCGCGCGATGCAGGCGGAACGCCGTGTCGTTCGAGGATGCGGGCGAGCACGGCGTTCGGTAAACGCGAGAAGCGCACGCGCTGGCAGCGCGAGCGGATCGTGGGCAGCAGTCGCTCCGGCCGCTCGCTGAGCAGCACGAAGTGCACGTTGGGCCG
>JBIOJD010000199.1:0-7122 GCA_044450485.1 Polyangiales bacterium
CCTGCTGCGCACGCAGTTCCCGCACCTCATCACCGTGATGACGACCGGCGACATCGACGGGGACGGCAAGAACGACTTCCCGCCGGCCAAGGACCTGCACCTCGGGGTCGTCACCAGCGACATGGGCCTGCCCGGCGTCGATGGCATCCAAAACTGCATGGGCCTCGGCAAAGACGGCATCTTGCAGCACCAGCCGAGCGCGCAGGTCACGGGCTGCCAAGCTAGCTATCCGCCGTTCTTGACCTTCATGGCCGGCGTCAACATGCCGATGCAGACCTCGCAGGACTTCGCGTGCATCGCTCAGGTGGGCACGGGCGGTTGCGGCTTCGAGCACCAGCTCGAGGCGGCGCTCAAGGCGCTCTGGCCATCGGTCGACCCGATGGCCGCGATGAACGGCGGCATGAACCGCATCACGTTCCTGGCCGACCCCGCGACCGGGCAGGGTTTGCTCGGCCACGGCGACACGGACAACGTCGGGTTCCTACGCAATGACCCGGTGATGGGCCTGTCGCTGATCGCGGTCATCGAGCTCAGCGACGAGGACGACTGCTCGTCGTCGAACACGCTGCCGTTCACGCCGCCGCAATACCTCGATCCGAACGACCCGGTCGTCATGGAAGGCATGAACGTCCGCTGCCACTACAACCAGATGTCCCTGTACCCCGTGGAGCGCTACGTCAACGGCCTCAAGGCGCTGCGGCCGGGCAACGAGAACTTGGTGATCTTCGCCGCCATCACCGGCGTGCCCGCGGATCTGGTTGGCCCAGACGTGTTGATGAAGACCGACTTCGCCAACCCGTCGGACCACGACCGCTTCTACAAGAACATCCTCAACGATCCGCGCATGCAGGAGATGATCAACACCCAGGGCACCGCGGACCCGAGCGACGACAAGCTCACGCACTCGTGCGTGCTCGACATGAAGGCCGCCGCCTCGAACATGGGCCAGTTCGGCGCCGCCGACCCGCCGATCCGGCTCGTGCAGGTCGCGTCGGGCTTCGGCGAGAACGGCATCGTTCAGTCGATCTGCCAGACCGACTACGGCCCCGCGCTCGACCAGATCATCAAGATCATCGCCAAGCAGCTCGGCGCGGTGTGTCTGCCGCGCGCGCTGGTTCGCAACGCGAACGGTTTGGTCGGTTGCAACGTGGTGTGGGAGCTCCCGCCCCCCGGCACCGCTCCTAGCAACACGCCGACCTCTTGCCACCCGCCGGACTTCCCGTTCCTGCTCGACCCGGACAAGGGCGGCGCGACGGCGACCGATCGCGGCGGCGCGATCTGCCGCGTGGCGCAGATGGCAGTCGTCACAGACGCGAGCGGTGCCAAGAACTACACGCCCACCGCCACCGACGGAGTCATGTTCGCCGACGGCTGGTATTACGACGATTTCTCGGACGACGTGAAGAAGGGCTGCACGGGTACCGACAAGCAGCGCGTAGCCTTCACCAACAACGCGAAGCCACCGACCGGCGTCACGGTCAAGCTCGAGTGCTTGAACGAGACCCAGAGCCTGGCAAACGCCCGCACCGACACGGCGCCGAACATCGAGCAGCCGGCGATCGGCTCGCCCTGCGAAATGGTCGTGATCAACGGCACGCCGAAGATGGGCGACGACGCGTGCGTGGTGCGCCTCTCGGCACCGAGCAAGGCATGGCCTGACGGCAACGACAAGTCCATGTTCTGCCACCCGCAGCTCAACGTGTGCGTGCGCGGCTGCAACACCAGCGCCGATTGCCCCGCAGCGTGGGTCTGCGACAAGCGCCCGGAGACGCTGGCCGCAACCAAGCCCAAGAACAATCCTCAAAGCAACGGTCGGCCGATCTGTGTGAACCCGACCTGCGGCGACAGCAGCATGTAGTGGTTCCTGTCCAGGAACGTCCAGAAGCGGCTTACGTCCTCGAAAAAATCCTCGAAAAACCGGAGTATTCCTCCGGTTTTTTCTCCGGGCGCGCTCGCTCCTGAACGCTCCTGAACAGGAACTGGGCTAGCGCGTGGCGGTCGCCGGCGGCGTGGCGGGCGCGGCGCCGCAGCGCATCCGGAAGCGCGCGCGAAAGCGCCGCAGTGGGCCCGGCACGCGGCGTGAAGAGGACGCTCGGTATGATGAGCGTCGTCGAGTGCGGGTCGCTGTGCGGCATCGAGGCCTTCGGCGTGCGGGTCGAGGCCAGCCCGATCAGGGGGCTGCCCGGGTTCGACATCGTGGGCCTGCCCGAGACGGGCATTCGCGAGAGCCGCGTGCGCGTGCTCGCTGCGCTGCGCAACAGCGGCTTCGAGCTGCCCGAGCAGCGCTTCGTCGTCAACCTTGCGCCGGCCGACCTGCGCAAGTCGGGCTCGTCGTTCGACCTCGCCATCGCCATCGCGCTGCTCGCGCAGTGCGGGCTGTGCGCGCCCAATCGTCTGGCCGACACGCTGATCGTGGGCGAGCTCTCGCTCGACGGCCAGATCCGCCCGATTCGCGGTCTGCTGGCGCAGCTCCGAAGCGCGCGGCGGCGCGGCCTGCGCCATGCGCTGGTGCCAGAGGCAGACAGCGCATGGGCCCGGCTGGTCGAGGGCATGCAAGTGCACTGCGCGGGTCACTTGTCACAAGCCGTGGCGTTTCTCGGCGGCGAGCAACGGCTCCCCGAGCCACCGGCCCTGGTCTCGGAACAACCGCGCACGCCTGCGCTCGACCTGATCGACGTGCGCGGCCAGCAAGCCGCCAAGCGCGCGCTCGAGGTCGCCGCGGCTGGCGAGCACAACCTGTTGATGCTCGGCCCGCCGGGCAGCGGCAAGACCATGCTGGCACGGCGACTGCCAGGCTTGTTGCCACCACCGAGCGCCGACGAAGCGCTCGAGATCGCCACGATCGCGAGCGCCGCGGGTCTCGAGCTTGCGCCTGGCAAACGCGGCGAGCGCCCATTTCGCGCGCCACATCACAGCTGCAGCGACGCTGCGCTGATCGGCGGCGGCGACCCGATTCGCCCGGGAGAGATCACGCTCGCGCACGGCGGTGTGTTGTTCCTCGACGAGCTACCCGAGCTTCGCCGCAGCGCGCTCGAGGGGCTGCGACCGACGATGGAGTCAGGGGTCGCGGTCGTGGCTCGCGCACGCGCGCGCGCAAGCATGCCGGCGATGCCGCTGCTCGTGGCCGCGATGAACCCTTGCCCGTGCGGCTATCAAGGCCACCCGCGCAGGATCTGCCGTTGCTCGCCGGAGCAGGTGCGGCGTTACCGCGGGCGCGTGTCTGGTCCACTCCTCGATCGCTTCGATCTGCACGTGGCGCTGCCGCCTCTGTCGGTGCGCGAGGTGCACGACGGCGCAGCTGGAGAGGACAGCGGAGCGGTGAAAGCCAGAGTGACCGCTGCCCGGCAAACGAGAGCGGAGCGTGAGCGACGAGCCCGCACGGGCGCTAGGTCGGGCGCGTCGCTCCTGCGGATGGCGGCCGAGCTCGAGCCGACGGCGCTGCGGTTTCTCAATCGCAGCATGAGCGAGCTCGAGCTGAGCTTGCGCGCGTACGGGAAGGTGCTGCTCGTCTCGCGCACGATCGCGGACCTCGAAGCGAGCGAGCGGGTGTGCCTGCCTCACGTCGCAGAAGCGATCCAGTACCGGCTGTTCGACCGCGGGCAGCGCCGTGGTCCCTTGGCGCGCCACGAGCAGGCTGAACCGAGCGCGCCGCGAACCGACTGAGCAACCGCGGCGCAACGTGCGCCGCGCGTAACCACGACCGTGAAGAGAACGAGGAGAACACCATGTTGATCAAAGAGAAACTCAAGGCGATCGGGCTGGCCATCGGCGCGATCGAGAAGCAACACGGAAAAGGCGCGATCATGAAGCTCGGGGAGCGCGTGGCCGAGGTCGTGCCCGCGATCGCGACCGGCTCACCTTCGCTCGACCGTGCGCTCGGCTGCGGCGGCTATCCGCGCGGGCGCGTCGTGGAGGTTTTCGGGCCGGAGTCGAGCGGCAAGACCACGCTCACCTTGCACGCGATCGCCGAGGCGCAGCGCGCCGGTGGCGTGGCGGCGTTCATCGACGCCGAGCATGCGCTCGACGTGAGCTACGCCAAGGCGCTCGGCGTGGACGTGAACCAACTGCTGGTGAGCCAGCCCGACACCGGCGAGCAGGCGCTCGACATCCTCGAGACCCTGGTGCGCAGCGGTGCGGTGGATCTCGTCGTGGTCGACTCGGTGGCCGCGCTCGTGCCCAAGGCCGAGATCGAAGGCGACATGGGCGACCAGCACATGGGCCTGCAAGCGCGGCTGATGAGCCAGGCGCTGCGCAAGCTCACCGGCGTCACCCATCGCACCGACACAACGATCATGTTCATCAACCAGCTGCGCATGAAGATCGGCGTGATGTTCGGCTCGCCAGAGACCACGACGGGCGGGCACGCGCTGAAGTACTATGCGTCAGTGCGTCTCGACATCCGGCGCATCGGGCCGGTCAAGGTCGGCGACGAGGTGCGCGGCAACCGCACGCGCGTCAAGGTGGTCAAGAACAAGCTCGCGCCGCCGTTCCAGATCGCCGAGGTGGACATCTTGTACGGCACCGGCATCGATGCGGTGGGCGATCTGCTCGACCTGGCGACGGCCCAGGGCGTGATCGAGAAGCGCGGCGCCTACCTTGCGCTCGACGGCGAGACGCTCGCCCAAGGCCGCGAAAAGGCGCGCGATCTGTTGCTCGCGGACGCCGCGCTGCGCGAGCGCTTGGCCCAGCGAGTCGCCATCGCCAAGCCCGAGCCCAAGCGCGCGGTCGAAGCCGAAGCGGCACCGACCGTGGCTGCTTAGTGACGCGGGGCGGCACGCCGGCCCTGCGGCCCCGCCCCAACGAAGCCGCGATTCACCCCTCAGCTGTCGCGTTAGAATCGTGAAGAGACGTGCGCGAGGCAGCCCGACGGTCCGCAATCCAGCGTGGCCGTCGGGCTTGCGGCGGGCGCGCGCTCGGACGAGCCGCCTTGTGAAAGTAGCAGCACGGCGCCCACGCCCGCGGTCAGCAAGCCCGCTCCCCCGACCGCGAGCGTGACCGTGCGCCACACGCGTGCGTCGTGGCGGCGGCCGCTCAAGTCGTAGTCGGCCGGACACGCATCGTTCGGGCAGCGATCCTCGATGTGGGAGATCTTGCTGCTCGCGACGATACCCGTGGCCACCGCGACCGCGAGCAGGCCACCGCCGACACCCAGTAGGACGTACGAAGCCGTGCGGGTGCCGTGCGCCGTGTCCGCGCTCGCGGCCGCCGCAGCAGCAGGCTGGGGCGCCGCAGTGGTTTGTGGGGGCGTCGAGCTCGCGGTCTGGGACTCCGAGGCAGGCGACGGCGTGGCTGCCGAGCCCGCCGGTGCTCGACTGTTCGCCTCCTGCATGACGCGCAGCCGCGCTTGCAAGTTGGCACGTGTGTCGGTGTCCATCTCCGCGGACGATTCGAGGTAGCGGCGCAGAGCTTCGATCGCCTTCGGCTGATCGCTGGCATCACGAGACGCGACGTACACGTTGTAGAGCAGCTCGGGCTTTTGGGAGAGCTGGTAGGCCTGCTCCCATTCCTGCGCGGCCTCGGCGAAGCGGCCTGCTTCATACAAGCTCTTGCCGACCTTGAAGTGCGCCTTGGCTTCCTGGTCAGGCATGCTGGCGCCCATGTCGATCACGCCTCCCTGCGCGTGGGCTGACGAACCGAACGCGAGCGACAGAGCAGCCGCGAGCAAGACCAAGAGCGAATGGGAGCAAGAGCGCATGACGACCTCGACCTCCGAAACGCCATGGTACGGCCAAACCCGGCGCAAGGTCACGCAGCGGTGGTGGGGACTTCGTGGTGGGCCGCGCCGCTGCTCATCTCATGAGGGCCCTGGACAGCGCCACTCCACACCCACGCGGGCAACGCGCGGGGCGCCCAGCCTGCCGCCCGAACGAAGCGTGAGCCGCACCTCCACGACGCCGCCCGGCTCGAAATCCAACGGATACGGCACCGGATCATCGGGCAATGTCCCGAGCACGGCAAAGCTCTGATCCGCGAGCGAGTCCACGCTGGCCGCGCGGCGCGCTTCGACCAACACCTCGGCACCTGCGCCGCCCAGCCAGCCCACGTGCACGCGCTCCCAGCCGGTCAGCACCGACGGCGCCTGCGTGCTCGCATCCGGGCGCACCGCCCCGCATCCGAAGAACACGTGTTGCGCGCTGGCCTCTGGTGCAAACTCGCCCAGCCTACGATCGCCCGTGATGTCGCCGTGGCCGCGGGGCAGTCGGCCGACCGGCACCTCGGCGGTGACGCCCTCGGCTACGGGATCGAAGCGCGTGAGCACGCCAGGGCCGCCGGGCGCGCCGCTGCCGCTCACGACCCAGAGCTGCCCGAGCGAGTCCGTGCCGATCGCGATCGACTCGAGAGGCGAGAAGCCGTCGCCTTGCAAGCCGAAGCCCTCCATGATCGCGAGCGGATCGCGCCGCACGCGGCTGATGCGGCCCGCGGTGTGGCTGACCCAGCTCTGCTCGCCGAGCACGGTCACCCCACGCGTGTCGAGAACTCCCGTCGTCTTCACTGACTGGAAGCGATCGCGCACTGGGTCGTAGGTGACGACATCCTCGCAGGCCGCACCGGTGAGCGTGAGCACGCCGCGTGCATCGCTCGCGAGCGACTCGAGCTCGTAGCAGCGCAACGGCACTTCGTGGATCTCGATCTGCGGCGTTTGTTCGCCCGGGTCGATGCGTCCGAGCAGGCCTTGCCGGTCGACCAGCCACAGCGCGCCCCCCCGATCGACCGCGGCGTCGAACGGCGAGAGCCCGGGCGTCGGCACTTCGCGCAGCACCTCGGCGCTGCCCGCATCGAGCTCGAGCAGGCGCTGCGCGGTCTCGAGACCGACCCACACGTGATCGCCGCTCGGTGCATCGGGCCCGCGCAGGCCGCCGATTGCAAGTGCGCGCGCAAGCTCGGCCGAAGCCCCTACGTCTTGGCTCAGCAGCACGCACTCGTCTCGGCCGAGACCGAGAAGATCGCCTGCTCCCTGCGAGGTCTGCACGCCGTCGCCGTCGCGATCGACGCAGGCATCAGCGGCGGCCGCGAGCTTCGTCAACTGCGACTGGCCTTGCAGCGAAGGGCTCAGCACCCAAGCATCGCCGTCGGAGTCGATGGCTACGTTCTCGGGCGTGCCTGGCACCGGATAGCGCGCGA
>JBIOJD010000200.1:0-7110 GCA_044450485.1 Polyangiales bacterium
GAGATGACGATTGCGGTCTTGGCTGAGCGAGCGACCGAGCGCCCGCCGCCGCCCGACGCGCAAGCCTCCCCTGACGTCGTGGACGCGCTCGCGCCCACCGAGATCAAGCCCGTGGCCGAGGCCGGGCCCATGCCCGCTGCGAACAGCACGGCCGCGCCGGCCGACGAGGAGGAGCTCGGGCGCATCTCCAATCTCTTCCGCGTGAGCGAGATCCGGCCGAGCCTGCTGCGTCTCGGTCACCGCCCGGGCGCGATGAGCGAGGAAGCCGCGAGCGGGAAGTACGATCTCGTGGTGCTCGGCGCCGAGAACCGTGCCATCCAGCACCGCCTGTTCTTCGGCCACGAGAACGAGCGCTTGATCGAGCAGTCGAAGGTCACGGTCGCGATCGTGGTGCCGAGCATGGTCGCGCTGAGCAAGGAAGATCCGAGCGCGATCTCGGCGCTCCAGCGGCCGCGCGCCACGCCCTTCGAGGGCGCACCCCGAACCACGGGCTGATCGCTTGGCGCAGGGTGGCCCGCTTCGGGCGAGCGAGCGCTCGGGTTTTGGGTTGAGAGCGAGGCGGAACGCGGCTAGCCTGAGCGGTGGTGAATCGTTCCGGTGAAAGGGGAGGGGAGACCCGGGAGCCCAGCGCCCAGGCGTTTCGCGGCAAGACCGACGCGGGCGCCGAGGGCGTGCTCGCCGCAGGCGAACGGGTCGCCGGCCGCTACGTGATCGAGAGCGTGCTCGGTCACGGTGGCGTCGCCAGCGTGTACGCCGCGTTCGACGAGCAGAGCGGCACGCGTGTCGCGCTCAAGCACATCGTCGCGCAAGAAGGTGCGAGCGGCGAGCGCACGGTTGCGCTGTTCCAACGCGAGTACCACACGCTCGCGCAGATCTCGCATCCGGGCATCATCTCGGTGCACGAGTACGGACTGACGCCTGCGGGCCCGTTCTACACGATGGAGCTGCTCGACGGCCAAGACCTCGGCGAGCTCGCCCCGCTGCCACAAGCCGAAGCGTGCCGCGTGTTGCGCGACGTGGCTGCGACGCTCGCGATCCTGCACGCGCGGCGCATCGTCCACCGCGATCTCAGCCATCGCAACGTGCGGCTCACGCGCGACGGGCGCGCCAAGCTGCTCGACTTCGGCGCGATGGCGCCGATGGGTCTCACGGCCGATCTGATCGGGACGCCGCCATTTCTCTCGCCCGAGGCCGTGCACGGCGAGCCGCTCGACCAGCGCTCGGATTTGTACGCGCTCGGCGCGCTCGCGTACTTCCTGCTCACGGGCCGCCACCGCTATCGCGCCGCATCGATTCGCGAGCTGCGCGCGTTGTGGAAGGACGATGCGTCGCTGCCACCGAGCGCGCACGTGCCCGACCTCGCGCCCGCGCTCAGCCAGCTCGTGATGGCGTTGATGCAGCGCGACCCGATGGCGCGACCGAGCAGCGCAGCCGAGGTCATCGACAAGCTCAGTGGAATAGGCGGCCTGCCACGCAGCGAGGACGCCGAGGTCGCGCGCTCGTATCTCGTCAATCCCAAGCTGATCGGACGCGAAGAGGATCTCAGCGTCTTGCAGCAAGGCCTGCGCCAGGGGCTCGGCGGCGAGGGCGCGGTGCTCTTGATCGAAGGGCCGTCGGGAGTCGGCAAGACGCGGCTGCTCCAGGAAGCCGCAGTGGTGGCCAAGCTCGGCGGCGCGACCGTGGTCCAGGCTGCTGCCGCCTCCGAGGCGCCCGACCCCTACGCCGTCAGCCGAGCGCTGCTGCGGCCGCTGCTCAAGCTCGACGGTGCTGCGGTCGAGCCGAGCACCGAGCAGCGCGACGCGCTCGCGTTCGCTCTGCCCGAGCTTGCGGCCCGTCCGGGTCGCCAGTCCGTCGCCGCCAAGATCACCACGCTCGGCGAGCAGCTCGCGCGGGTGCAGAGCGCGCTGTGCGCGTTCGTCCTGGAGCGCTCCGACAAGGAGCCGTTGCTGCTCGCGATCGACGACCTGCACGAGTGCGACGAGGAATCGCTGGCGCTGCTCGTGGCGCTGAGCGGTGAGCTCTCGGGCCACCGGTTGGTCATTCTGGGGACCGTGCGCGAGAACGCGCCGCTCGACCCCGCGCTGTCCTTGTTGCTCGGCCGCGCCACCGCAACCGTGAAGCCGCAGCCGCTGCGCCCGCAGCAGACCGAGCGCTTGGTCGAGTCTCTGTTCGGAAACCCACCGGATGCGCTGCGGCTCGCGGGCTGGATGCAGGAACGCGCGCGCGGCAATCCGCTCGAGTGCCTCGAGCTCGCCCGCTACTTGGTGGACAACCGGCTCGCGTATTACGTCGACGGCGCGTGGATGCTGCCCTACGAGCTGCCGGCAGGCGTTCCTCGGCATCTCGACGAGTCGTTTCGTGCGCGCGTCGGTGCGCTTTCGGCGCTCGGTCGCGAGCTGGCCGAGCTGCTCGCGCTGTGCGGCCGCCCGGTTCCTCTGGCGCTTTGCCTCGAGCTCGCCGCCGGCGCGGAGCAACGGGCCGTTTTCGTCGCGCTCGACCAGCTCGTGAGCTCCGAGATCGTGGCGGCGCGCGGCGATGCCTACACGCTCAGTCGCGACGGCATCAGGCAAGCGCTGCTGGCCGAGCTCGGACAGGAGCGGGCGCGCGCGCTGCATCAGCGCATCGGGCAGACGCTCGCCGGCCACGAGCTGCATGGACCGCGCGCGAAAGTGGAAGCCGCATACCACATGATGCGTGGCAGCGAGCGCATGCGCGGGGTGGAGCTTCTCGAAAAAGCGGTCGCGACGCGCGAGGCGCTGAGCTACGTGGGCGTGGCGGTCGTGCCCGCGCTCGAGCTCGCGCTGCAGATCTGCGAGGCCGCGGGCGCGGTTCCGGGGCGCGGGATCCGCCTGCGGGCGCGGCTGCTGACCTGCGCTTATCTCTACGACAAGCGGTTGCTCGTGCACTCCGATGCGTTGCTCGAGCGGCTCTCACGCGACAGCGGCATTGCGGATGTCGCGCTCGCATCCGGCGCCAATGCGACGGAGCGCCTGACGCACTGCATCGAGATGGCGACCCAACGGTACCAGAGCTTGTCGGAAAAAGAGCGAGGGCTGCCGCCGATCGAAGCGCTGATGGAGCTCGGACAGGCCCTGGCCTCTACCTTGGCGGTCGCGATCTTCGGCTACGACCTCTTACGCGTGCGCCGGCTGTTCACCATGGTCACGCCGTTCGCGGAGCTCGACAAGCGCGTGCCTCTTTCGATGGTGTACGAGCTGATTGCGATCGTGGTCGATGCCATCGAAGGGCGGACGCTGCGCGCAAACGCCCGGCGCGTAGCCTTGTTCGACACGCTGTCCAATACCGAGCTGTATCTCGGCGTCGACGAGGTCGAGCGCAAGAGCGTCAAGGCCACCCAGCTTCACGCGCTCGCGATGTGGGAAGCCGCGTTCGATTCTGCGCGCTCGCTCGCGCTCGCCGACGAGATCGACTCGCTCGGCCTGGCGATGTACGCGGGCGCCGCGATGCAGATCCGGCTGCTCTACCACCTGTATCGCGGCGAAACGCGAGCGGCCAAGGCATGCCAAGTGCGAATGGAATCGCTCGCGCTCCAGGCCGGGCCGGGGCGCCAGACCGAGATCTGGATCCTGGCCTATCTCGTCGCTCCGCAGGCGTGGGTGGGTGACGTAATGGCGCTCAAGCGCACGGTAGAGCGCTTGTCCTCGGTGGTTGCACAAAGCCCGGGCTACCGGCCGCTGCTGTTCATGACGCTGGGCGCCTACTACCGGACGCGCAACCAGCTCGTCGAGGCCAGGACCGCGTTCGAGCGCTCGCTCCAGCTCACACCTCGCGGCCAGCACGCCTGGTGGGCGTCCACGACGGGCCATTACATCGACACGCTGGTCGCGTGCGGCGACCACGGACACGCCCTGCAGCTCGCGGCCGAGAGCTTCGACAGTTCGGACGACGGCGATTTCGGGCTCGATCGCTTCGCCGCGATCGCGGTGCCTCCGCTGGCCGTAGCGCAAGCCTCGCTCGGCGACTGCGCGGGAGCAGCCGAGAAGCTCGACGCCGCGATCGCGCGCGCTGAAGCCGCCGAGCTGCCGGCTCTGCGGCTATTCCGCTTGCGCGAGGCGCGCGCGCAGGTCGCCATCCTGAGCGGCGATCGCGCCATCTTCGAGCTGCAAGCGCACACGCTGCTCGAGCGCTATCGCGCGCTCGACAATCCGCTGCTCGTGGCGCGCCACCTCGACCTGCTCGACGAGGCCGTGCGGCACGGCCTGATTCCAGGCAGCGCCGCGCGCGAGGCCGAGCAGGCCAACGCGGGCGAGCCGATCCGCACGCTGCTGCAACGCCGCGACAGCGCGACCGCGGGATTGTCGCGCACGTTCGACGCGATGATGGACCTGTAGCGGTTGCGGCGTACATGCTAGGATGCCGCGGCCGTGGCGAAGCGAGGTCGCAAGCAAGAGGCAGAGGCCTCGGTCCCGCCCCCGGCTGCCGCTGAGACGCTCGTCGGCAAGACGCTCGACGATCGCTATCGCATCGACGCCGCGCTCGGCGAAGGCGGGATGGGCGCGGTCTATCGCGGGACCCACCTCAAGCTCGGCAGCCCGGTCGCGATCAAGGTCCTGCTCGAGCAATTCGCGACGAGCCCTTCGTTGCGCAAACGCTTCGAGCGCGAGGCCAAGGCGCTTGCGACCGTGCGGCATCCGAACGTCGTCAGCGTGATCGACTATGGCGTGTGGGGCGAGGTTCCGTACCTCGTGATGGAGCTGCTCGAAGGCGAAACGCTGAGCCGCAGGCTCTCTCGCGCGCCGTTCCCCAACACGCAGGTGCAAGAGCTCGTCAGCCAGCTCTTACGCGCGCTCTCGTTCGTGCACGCGCAGGGATTCGTGCACCGTGATCTGAAGCCGGCCAACGTGTTCTTCGAACGCCTGCCAGACGGTGACGAACGCCTGAAGCTCCTCGATTTCGGGCTCGCGAAGATGGTGCAGCCAGACCCGCTCGGCAGCGATCCGCACCTGACCGCGGCGGGCGAGGCCGTGGGCACGCCCGCGTACATGGCGCCCGAGCAGATCTCGGGCGGACCTGCCGACGCGGCGAGCGACGTGTACGCGGTCGGCGTGCTGCTGTTTCAGCTCTTGTGCGGGCGTTTGCCGTATCCAGGCGAGCGCATGGACCAGCTCAAGGCGCATTTGACGGCGCCCGTGCCGAGCCTGAGCGAAGCCTGTCCGCGTGGTCCAGTGCATCCAGAGCTCGAGGCACTGTTCCAGCGCGCGATGGCCAAGCAGAAGAGCGAGCGCTTCCGCGACGCGGCCGAGATGCTGGCGGCGCTCGAAGCCGTGCCGCAGCCGTGGACCCAGGCGGAGGGCGCGCCGGCCGATGGCTTCGGCGGGATCGCGCTCGCTTCGACGCAGATTCACGCGCAGGAGGCGTCGGACGCCGCGAAACCGCCTCTTCGTGCTGGCTCCCGCGCCGAGGTCGCAGAGCCTCGCGGCTCCCGGCTCGGCCGAGCCCTGCTGTTCATCGTGCCGGTATTGCTGCTCGCGCTCGCAGCACGCGCGGTGCTGGTCAAGCGGCGCCCGGTGCACGAGGCGCGGCCGCCGGCGTCGGCGAGCGCGGCGCCTCAGAAGCTCAGCCCACCCGCTGCTCCTCTCCCCGAGCCCGCTCCGCAAGCGACCGAGGTTACAGCGACGCCGCCGCCACCTCCGCCGGCCGAGGCAGAGCAGAACGCCGCGCCCGCTGCGCCTTCAGCAGAGCGCGAGAGCCACGCCAAGCCCCCCGTGACGCGATCGCCGCCCCGCAATCCCTGGACGCGCGGAACACCGAAAGAGCTGCGCAGCGCGCGCAAGCTGGTCGGCTCCGGAAGCTTCGGCACCGATCGCACCGTGGCGTTGCTGCGCAAGTACATCCACAACAATGCCGACGACCCGCGCGGCCGCTTGTTGCTCGCGGAGCTGTACATGAACCGGCACTGGCGCGCCGATGCGTTGAGCGAGTACGCGGCTGTGTATCAGCTCGACTCGAGCGCGCGCGGAGCGCCTTCGATGCTCACCGATCTGCTCGCGCTAGTCGGCCAAGGCGCGGTCGCCGACGATGCGACGCGCCTAGTGGCCCGCGCCTACGGCAAAGAAGCGCTGCCCGCGCTCGACCGCGCGATAGGGGCGCAGCGGGCGAAATCCGAAGCCCGCAAACGCCTGACCGCGCTCCGCGCCCGGCTCTAGGCGGGTGGTCGGGCTCGGGCGTCCCCTCGGGCACGGCGTTCCCGTCTTGCAGTGAGAGCCGTGGTAGAGTTGCGCTCCATGCGCATGCGCGGGAGCCGGAGATGAGCGACGCTGCGCCCGAGACACCGCGGCTGCCGGCCGGCGCACGCCTCGGCAACTACACCATCACGCGCTGCATCGGCGAAGGCGGGATGGGCGTCGTGTACGAGGGCGTGCACGAGGGGCTCGCCAAGCGGGTCGCGATCAAGACCCTGCACGCACCGAGCGCGCGCTCGGCGGAGCTCACGACGCGCTTCGTGCGCGAGGGCAAGGCGGCGGCCAAGGTGCGGCACGCAAACGTGGTCGACGTGTTCGACGTCGCGGTGCACGAGGGCATGCCGTACCTCGTGATGGAGTACCTCGAGGGCGAGGACCTCGGCGCATTCATGTCGCACGACGCGCCCATGAACGCAGCCGCCATCGCCGACTTGATCGTGCCGGTGGTGGCCGCGCTGGCGGCGGCGCACGAGGCCGGCATCGTTCATCGCGACCTCAAGCCCGACAACATCTTCCTCACTCGCGGCAAGGGCGGTGGGGTCGACCCGAAGCTCGTGGACTTCGGGATCTCGAAGCTCACCGACGGCGAGTCGCTGCACCTGACAGGCACGCACGCCATTCTCGGTACGCCCTACTACATGTCGCCCGAGCAAGCGGGCAGCTCGAAGCAGGTCGACCACCGCAGCGACATCTTCTCGCTCGGCGTGATCCTGTATCAGTGCGCGACGCACGAGCTGCCGTTCAAGGGCGATTCGCTGTTTCAGCTGCTCGGCGAGATCATGCACTCGGAGCCGCCGCCGGTGCGCTCGCTCGCCGAGCGCGTCCCGCCCGCGTTCGAGGCGGTGATCGCGCGTGCGATGCAGAAAGATCCGGCCAAGCGCTTCCAATCCGCAGCCGAGCTCGGCGC
>JBIOJD010000201.1:0-7096 GCA_044450485.1 Polyangiales bacterium
CCTGCGACACGTGCATCGGTCGACCCGGCTTGGCAGCCCCCGAGAACACCCGCCGTGAAGGCCAGTGCGACAGCCCATTTCGTGCGTTCAGCCCCGGACATCAGGATTCGCGCCATCAAAACCACCACCCGTGCATCTCGGTCAGCCGTGCCCACGCTGACTGTAGAAGTCTAGACTAGCCATAATCTTGGGGCGTCTCTACCCATCTTAGCTAAATTTTTACAGTTTTGGAGGATTATGTAGGCGGTACTGGCCTGCACGCCCGCCATGGTGAGCAAGGTGAGCTGACCGCCTCGGACTCGGCTTGGATCGGGCGTATCCCTCGGCAAAGTCGCCGTTTTTTTGCCCGCCCACGGGGTCGGCTGTTACCCCTGACACATGCTACCCCGAGCCTCTTCATCGACTGGCCGCCGGGCCAGCTCGCAAGCCCGGCCACGGCAAGACACCCCGAGCAAGCCGCTGCTCGTGCTCGAGGACGTCTACAAGTACTTCCGGCGCGACATCCCGACGCTGCGTGCGATCAACCTGGTGGTCGAGCGCGGCGAGTTCGTGTTCGTGACCGGACCGAGCGGCTCGGGCAAAAGCACGCTGCTGCAGCTCGTCTACCGTCAGCACTGTGTGGATGGCGGCCGCATCTCGTTCAGCGGGCGCGACATCTCGCGCCTGACGGATAGCTCGATTCCGTTTTTGCGCCGCAACCTCGGCATCGTCTTTCAGGACTTCAAGGTCGTGCCGCACTGGACGGTCTACGAGAACGTCGCGGTCTCGCTCGAGATCGTCGGCGCGCCTCCCGCGCGAGTTCGCGGACGAGTGGCTGAAACGCTGGAGCGCGTGGGCCTCGCCGGCCGCGGCGGAGAGCGGGTCGAGCACCTGTCCGGCGGAGAGCAGCAGCGCGTCGCAATCGGGCGCGCCATCGTGACCGAGCCGGCCCTGCTCTTGGCCGACGAGCCGACCGGCAACCTCGACCCCACGCTGGCAATCGACATTCTGACCCTGTTCGAGGAGATCAACGAGGCCGGCACGACGGTGCTGTTCGCCACCCACGATCACTCGTTGCTTTCGACCTCGCCGCACCGCCTCGTGGTCATCGACGACGGCCGCTTGATCGAGGCGAGCCAAGGGCTGCGCGCGTGGTCCGCACGCACGCAGATGAGCGCCTGACATGGACTTGGTCACTGCATTTTCGCGGGCGAAGCGCGGGTTGCGCGACGATCTGCGCCTGCACGTGGTCGCGGTCGCGAGCCTCGTGGTGGCGTTCTTGTGCCTGGGCGCGGCGCTGCTCAGCGTCGAGAACCTGGCGCGTGTGGCCGAGCGCTGGCGGGGAGCCCAGCACCTCACCGTGTATCTGAAGGACGGCGCGAACGAAGGCGACGTCGCGCAATTGAAGTTGGTGCTCGAGAGCCTGCAGGAGGCCGAGCAGGTCCGATACGTGAGCGCGGCCGAAGCGCGCAAGGAGTTCACCGAGCAGTCGGGCGTCAACACAGCCGGCAGCGCCCTCCCCGCCGACGCGTTTCCGGCTTCGCTCGAGGTCTCCCTGCGCTCGAGCGTGCGGGAGCCGCGCGTGGCCGAGGTCGCAGAGCGCGTGCGGCGGTTTGCGGCGGTGGACGAAGTGGAAACCTACCACGACTGGTTCGCGCAAATGGGCACGCTCGTCACCGCGGGCCGGTCGCTCGTGGCGATGCTCGCTCTGCTGGTCGTGATCTGCGTCATGGCGATCATCGGCAACACGATTCGCCTGGCGGTCGCGAACCGCAAGGGCGAGATCGAGGTGCTCAAGCTGTGTGGCGCGACCGACGGCTTCGTGCGCAGCCCGTTCGTGATCGAGGGCACGCTGCAGGCGGTGGCGGCGGCGCTCGCCGCGCTGGTCTTGCTGCTCGCGTTGTACTTGTGCCTGCGGGGCTACGTCGAAGGCGCGCTCAGCACGATCACTGGCGTGCGCACCGTATTTCTCGATCCGCTCGCGGTCTTGATGATCGTCGTCGGTGGCGGACTGATGGGCGCGATCGGAAGCACGCTCTCTCTTCGCCGCTACCTGCAGGTGTGAGCCGATGCGCTTCCCCCGGCTGCTGCTGACCCTGGCGACGACCGCGGCGCTCGCGCGCGTGACACTGGCGGCCGGACAGGGCGCCGGCATCAACACCGACGTCGAGATCGCCGGCCTGCTCGACCAGATCGAGGCCACGACCGCGCGGCAAGAGCGCTTCGAGCGCGAGGTCGCAGATCTCTCCACCCGGCATCAGGAGACTCGCAACGAGCTCAAGCGCCAGGTGCGCACGCTCTACCGCGTCACGCGCGCCGGCCTGGCGCCGCTCGCAGGCGGCATGGACTCGGTGCTGAGACACGTGGCGCGCGTCAAGCGCCTGCGCCAGGTGGTGCAGAAGCAAGCGCTGTTGCTCGGCGTCCTGCAGGCCAAGCAGCGCAGCGCCCGCGGCGAGAGCAGCAAGGCTGCCCAAGAGCTCAAGACCGCGCGCCTGCGGCTGTCGGCGCTGCAAGGCGCCCCACAGAACGCGGCACGCGCGCTGCCGCTGTCGGATGACGGCGCGGCGTATCGCCCGGCCGCGGAGAGCGGTTCGTACGGTTTGCGGCTCGTCGATCCGGCTCCGGTCGCGACTTTTGATTCCGAGCGCGGCAACCTCGCGAGCCCGGTCATGGGCGAGGTCCGAATCGCCAGCGCGCGAAGGGCCGAGAGCGATGGGCCCGGGCTGGAATTCCAGGCTGCGGTGGGCACCCCGGTGCGTGCGGTCGCTGCGGGCCGCGTGGCGTTTTCCGACCGCTACGGCAGCTACGGCAGGCTCGTGATCCTCGACCACGGGGGCGGCTACTACACCGTGTACGGCGGGCTCGGCTCGGTCGAGGTGCGCGTCGGCGACGACCTGTCACGACAAGCGCGCATCGGCAGCATCGGCACGGACTTCTCGCCGTCTGCGCTCTTCTTCGAGGTTCGCAAAGGGACCCGCACGCTCGAGCCCCGCGGCTGGCTAGGGCTCTGAGTCGGCGACCGAGGACGCCGATGCTGCCGCGGCGGGCTCTTGCTCGAGCGTGAGGGGCCGAATCGCGTGCAGCACACCGCCGATTGCGTTCCCGACGTAGAACAACGCATCCACCACGAGCGACGCAGCCATGGCATCCGCCCGCGCTACGCCGACCATGCCGTAGAAGAGCACCGTAGCGGCCTCGCGCACGCCCAAGCCACCGACCGTGAGAGGAAAGTACATGGAAGCATTCACGAGCGGCATCATCACCAGCGAGTCCGCAAACGACACATGGCTGGCCACCCCCGCCATCACGACGTGACCGATGAACACGCCAGCAAGCTGGGTGATCACGGACAACGCCAACGCGATGCCGAATGCGGGCAGCGACTCGATCGTGGGCAATCCCGCCGCCAGGCGCCCCAGTGGCCCTGGCAACAGAGGAGCGAGCCGCGGACCGCTGACGATTGCAATCACCGCCGATGCAGCGGCGAACAGCCCGAGCGCGGTCCAGAGCACCAGGTTGTGCATGCCCTTCAGCGGAAATACCGTGACGCTCACAGCCACGAGGACGAACAGCCCTGCCAGGCCCAGTAGGCGGTCCAGGAGAACGATCCCCAGCGCCGCAGGCAAACCGCGCGGACCGACCACCTTGCGCGTCGCGATCGCGCGGAGCACTTCGCCACCTACGGCGCCCGGCACATACATGTTGTAGAAGCCACCGATCAAGGCCGCGCGGTACAGCCCGAGAAATGGCGGCTGAGCGATACCGCAGGCCAAGAACAGAACGCGCCAGCGATAGGCCGCAATCGCGGTCCCCCCCACCCAGGTGACGAGCGCGCCGCAGATGGCGGCGGACGAAAGCCGTGCAGCCGACGCCAACACATCGCGCACCGGAACGACCCGCAGCAGCGCCGCGATCAACACGATCGGAATCACGAAGCGCAGTGCGAGCACCAAGTAGCGAAGCCCCGCCGGTCGCGACCTCGCGGCGCCTTTCGGTTCGACGCTCGATGGGCCCATCAGCAGAATCGCGATCTGCGGTGCATGCGCCTACGCTATCACGGCCGCGCTCGGAACGGCCGGGCTCACTGCGGCGCGACCGCGATGTCGAGCAAGTATCTGCCCGCGTTGTTGTCGTTGAAGCCGTCGACCACGTAGTAGTAGCTGCCGGCCTGCAGCGTCTCCGAGAGCGAGCTGTTGGTGTTGCCCTGGGCGCCGTCGTCGTTGCACGCGGCTTCCATCTTGGATTGGCATGCGTCGGCGCTCGTCCCCGTGAAGCGATACAGCACCGTGTCGAACGAAGCCTCCAGCGACGCGGTCACCCGTGACCTGCTGTTGAGCGTCAGGTGATAGACCGCGTCGGGCGAGTGCGCTCCGCTGCCGCAGCTCGCCTGGTAGTCGTCGAGCATGCCCAGCGTGTCGCCCGAGAACAGGCCACCGTCGGAGGGCACATCGTAGGCCGTGGCGCACGTCTCGTTGCCTTGCACCGCGACCGGCACCGTGCGCGGCAGCCTGTCGACCTCCACCGTGAAGCTCGCCGGATCGTTCGCGGGCGACGGCGACTCGAGGACCAAGTAATAGTCGCCGGGTGCCAGGTTGCGGATCCGGCCGTTCACCATCGCACCGTCGCCGCATGCGAGCTGCGTGTCCTGTGCGTCGCAGGTGCTGCGGAAGTCGTACACCATCAGCGCGGAGCCACCGTCGACGCGCACGCCGAAATCGGTCGGGCGGTCCGCAATGACGTGATAGACGACGTCTGCGAGAAATTGGTTGCAGCCCCCGGGCGACTGGGCCTGACCCTTGCCGCAGCCGCACGAGACCGCCAGCAAGTCCTGCCGGTTCGCCAGCGTGCCCGGCACCGACATTCCGAGCGGCAGCTCGAGCGGGTTGCTGCAGCCGTCACCCGGCGGCGGCGCGCTCGGATCCACGAACGCCACCTCCAGACTGAAGTCGACCTCCCGCGACGGCGGACCCTCGAGCACGACGTAATAGGTGCCGGCCGGTAGCTGGTACAGTCG
Organism: Polyangiales bacterium; assembly: GCA_044450485.1. Lineage (GTDB taxonomy): Bacteria > Myxococcota_A > Polyangia > Polyangiales > JAFGIB01 > CAVZVA01. The sequence continues at coordinate 4,994 of JBIOJD010000201.1, forward strand.
CGCACGCGCCGGATCATCGGACACGCAGCGCAGCGTGGTCATGTCATCGTGGCAGACGCTTCGCACCGCGAAGCTCATGCGACCACCGCTCAGGCTGGTCGCTGACAGCTCGACGTCATGGGGCGCGTCGGTGGTGAAGACGTAGGCGAGGTCCTCGGCGCCCGCAAAGCCGCAGGCGAGCTGCTCGTCGTCGCCCGCATCCACGAAATTGCCCTCGAAGCGTCCCCCCGCGCTGATGTCGAGCGGCGCGTCGCAGGTGGTGTTCGTGGGCGGCGCGCTCGGGGGCATGAAGCTCACCTGGAGCACGACCTGCATCGATTGCTGACTGCTGACGATCGCAAAGTACGTGCCGGGCGCAAGCGCACGCATGCGAAGCTGCGCTGGAAATCCGCGGCTGCACTTGCGCTCGGTTCCCACGTCTTCGCAGCGATCGCGCAGCGCGACAGCCGCGGTCTCGTCGCTGCCGTCGCTGAGCACGCCGCTCGCGATCAGCTCGACGTCTCGAGACTCCGTGAGCGTGAAGCTGAATGCCACGTCAGGAGCACCGGCGTCGCCGCAACTGATGGCATAGTCTGCAACGGCGCCCGCGATGTTGACCGCGAACTTGCCGCCCGCGCTCACGTCGAGCGCGTCGTCGCAGCGATCGTGTGCGGCACTGCTGCAGTCGGCCTCGTCCGTCAAATCGTCGCAATCGTCATCGATGCCGTTACCACAGATCTCGGGCCGCAGGCTCCCGCGATTCGGATCGAAGTCGTCGCAATCGGTGCCGCCTGGACAGTGCCAATCGGCTTCTCCATCGCCGTCGAAGTCCCGCGGGCCGTGCACGCAGGCTTTCATCGTTTCGTCGCAACGGTCCACCGTGCACACGTCGCCATCATCGCAGCGCTCGGGACTGCTTGGCATGCAACCCGCAACCGGGTCGCAGACTTCGGGCCCGTTGCAGAAGATCCCGTCGCTGCATCGGCTCGAGTCCAACGCGCGCACGCAGTAGCCTCCGGGCAGGCAAAAGTCCTTGGTGCAGTCCACGCCATCGTCGCAGTCGGAGTCCTGCGCGCAGGGCGTCGCCCCATCCGGAATGGTCAGCGCCGACGCCGCGGCATCCCGGACGGGCGGCAAGGGCGGCAGTGCGATCGTGCCAGGCTCTCGGCAGCCCAGCAGAAGCCACAGCGCCCACGCGTGCGCGACCCAGGACGGAAAAGTCCCGCGGCGATCGCTGATGGCAGGACCTCCGTGCACCGACGAATTATGCGCGGGGCCGGTCGTTTTGCCAGGCAGAACGCCGCTTACTCCTGCCGAGCCGCCGAGGTATGCTGCAAGGTCGTGTCCGAAGCCACGCCACTGCCGAGGCTGCCCCTGCCGTTCGAGGCACTGCCCCAGGCGATCCAGCGCTTCTGCGACCCGAAGGGCCCGCCACCCGCACGGATGATGGCGGCCAAGGGTCTAGTCCCGGTCCGGGGGCACGACCAAATCACGATGCTGGCGCAGTTCGCGTCCGATCAGGCAGCGGACGTGCGCGACGCTGCGCAGAGGACCCTCAAGGGTCTGCCACAGAACGTGCTGGCGATTGCATGCGAGGCACCGCTGCCGACGGCAGTGCTCGACTTCCTCGCGAACCTGCTCAGCGACCAAGAGATCTTGGCCCGGATCGCGGCAAATCAGAACGCCCACGATGCCACGGTCGAGCGCATCGCACAGACGGCGAGCGAGACACTGTCCGAGCGCATCGCGATCAACGAGCAGCGTCTGCTGCGGGCGCCGCGCATCATCGAGGCCCTGTACAAGAACCGCAACACGCGCATGTCGACCGCGGATCGGCTGATCGAGCTCGCGGCACGCCACGGCCTCGAGCTCACCGGCATCCCCGCGTTCAAGGCGCACGTCGAGGCCTTGCAAGAGCAGCTGATCCCGGAGCCGAGCGACGAGCCGCTGCCGCAGGACCAAGCCTTCTCGAGCACGCTCGCGTCCGACGACAGCCGCGACGAGGACGAGGTGTTCGAGGAAGACGCGACCGGCGTCGAGTCCGTCAAGGAGCAGTTCAAGCCGCTCAGTATGCAGATCGCGGAGATGGGCAAGTCCGAGAAGCTGCGCATGGCCATGGTCGGC
>JBIOJD010000202.1:0-7075 GCA_044450485.1 Polyangiales bacterium
GCCTGTCGTAGGAACACCGCCTTGGGCAGCACGGTGACGATCTCTTTGTCCTCGAGCTTGCTGCCTTGGCGGTACAGCATCGGCGTGTCGGTGCCGCTCGTCAGCGTTGCGAACGACCACTCCGGATAGCGCTCGGAATGGATCGCGGAGATCATCTTCGCGTTGCCGTCGCACGGCGGCGGGATCTGGCCGGGAGCCAACTGCTCCGGCACCACGGCGACAGTCGAATCGTCGGTGGTTGGCGCATCGCTCGGTGGCGGCTTCGGCGGCCACAGCGGCCCCGTGCTCGGGTCGAACATGTTGCGCTTCAAGATGGCGTGGAAGTCCGGCGTGTCCGCGCCCGGCGGGCGACCCACGGTCCCCGAGGTCGTGGCCGCGAGCACGGGCTGCGGCGGCAGCAGTTTGCCGGCGATCAGGCTGGTCGTGCCTCGGGCCAGGAACCACGCGCAGAGCGCGAGCGTGGCGAGCAGGATCGCCGTAGACAGCTTCCGGCCGTGCAGCGTGAGATTCAGGACACTCCTCCGGAATGGATCGAAAGCAAGAGCCATGCCTCATACATAATCATTTGAAATCAAAGGAGAATCCTCGCCTCTCTGCGACCGCCAGACGCCGCCTTTGAGACAACCTGGCAGCGCGCGGGCCCCCCACCGCGGGCGGCGTGCCAAAATGTCAGGTCTCTTCGCCGGCCATCTTTGGTTTGCGGCGCCTCGACCGAATCACGCGTCAGGTGTCTTCGGCGGCCATCTTTCGGTAGATGGTGCGGGTCGCGATCCCGAGCAGTTGCGCGGCGAGTCGCTTGTCGCCCGCCGTGTGCGCCAGGGTCGCGTGGATCACGCGCCGCTCGATCTCCTCGAGCGGTGTCCCGACCGGGAACGAAAGCTCGCGGCCGTGCTGCTCGGCCTGTGCGATCGGGCGGGGCAAGTTCTCGGGCCCGATGCTCGGCGCCTTGCTCAGGACCACTGCACGCTCGATCGCGTTCTCGAGCTCGCGCACGTTGCCCGGCCACTCGTAAGCCATCAGCCGGTCCATGGCCTCGCGCGTCACGGTCATCTCGGGCTTGTCGTTCTTGCGGCAGTAGACCTGCATGAAGTGGTCGACGAGCAGCGGAATGTCGTCACGGCGCTGCGTCAGCGTGGGGCAGGTCATGGCGATGACGTTGAGGCGATAGAACAGGTCCTCGCGAAAGCGACCGGCCTCGACCTCGGCCATCAGATCGCGGTTGGTGGCGGCGATCAGCCGGAAGCTCGCGCGCTGGGTGGTGCCGCCGAGCGGCTCGTACTCGCCTTCTTGCAACACGCGCAGAAGCTTCACCTGCACCGCGACCGAGAGCTCGCCGATCTCGTCGAGGAAGAGCGTGCCGTTCTCGGCTTGCGCGATGCGGCCGACGCGCCGCGCCACCGCGCCCGTGAACGCGCCCTTCTCGTGGCCGAAGAGCTCCGACTCCACGATGGTCTCCGGCAGCGCCGCGAGGTTCACGCCCACGAAGGGTCCCGTGCGCCCGCTCTGCTCGTGCACGTGGCGCGCGAGCAGCTCCTTGCCCGTGCCGCTCTGCCCGAGCACGAGCACGGTGGCGGTCGAGGGTGCTGCTTGCGTGGCGATCTCGAGGACCTGCCGCAGCGCCGGCGACGATCCGACGATGGTGCGGTTGCGCAACGCCGAGAGCTCTTTGCGCAGCGTGCGGTTCTCCGCGAGCAGCGCATGGCGTTCGGCGGCCTTGCGTACGGTCTTCACGATCTGCAGGCGCTTGAGCGGCTTCTCGACGAAGTCGTACGCGCCTTCGCGCATGGCCTCGACCGCCTTCTCGACCGTGCCGTAAGCGGTCATCACCACCGCCTCGGCCTCGGGCGCGATGGTCTTGAGCGCGCGTAGCAGATCGATGCCGCTCATGCCCGGCAGCATCAGGTCCGTGAGCACGACGTCCACGCGGTGCTTGCGGCACAGCTCGAGCGCCTGCTGGCCTTCCTCGGCCAGCAACGTGCGAAACCCCTCGCGCTCGAAGATGCGCTCGAGCGAGGTCAGGTTCGAGCGCTCGTCCTCGACGAGCAATATGGTCGGCTGGGCTTCGACCGGCACCCGGTCATTATGGCAGCATGCGACAGATTGGCAAGAATTCATGCCACATTGGCATGCGGGTCGTGGTTGTCACGGACCTGCGACCTGCAGCGTCCGGCTGCGGGAGACCCTGACGGCCTCGCAGCCCGCCCGCGGCGCGCAGCGATACGCGAGCAGCGCCACGCGCAGAACCGCGGTCCCTGCGCTGCGGCCGAGCACCGGAATCGCGAAGTGCAGCGTCCCGTCCGGATCGCGCCGCGCATCGGCTCTGAGCATGCGTCCGCGCACCACGTGCAGCGCTTCGCCCTCCACCATGGGCGTGAGCAGCAGCGGTCGCTCTTCGGTCTCGGGCACCCGCACCACCACCTCGATCGACGAAGCGACCCCGGCGCGCAGCTCCCGCGGATCAACGATTACCAAGCTCACGCCGGCCGTGGGCGTCGAGGCCGATGGCGTACGGGGCGAATCTCCGCGGCCGCCTTGCACGTCTTCGGCCCGGGCGCTCGCCACGGCGATCCCGACAATGGCCGCGCAGAAGGAGAAAACGCACGCGCGTCCGAGCGCGGGCAAGCGCGACTGTGAGCGTTGCGTCGCGTCCGAACACTCGCGCTTCATCTTGCTCCGCCTACCGGGATGCGCTTTAGTTAACGAAGCCTCGCGGCAACGCACGCCGTCGAGTCGCTGTCAGGAGTGCGGCCGTGCTCGCGAGCCATCGTACTCGCTTTGTCGGGGGAGGGCACACTCCCCGTCTGCGTCGCTGCGGGCTCGGGCTCGTCGCGCTGTCGGCGTTGGTGCTGGCTTCTTGCTCGCAGAACCATGTGCGTCCGGCGGCGTTGACGCAGCCGAAGGCCAAGAAGACGACCAGCGCGCCTCCGGGCTCGGGATTTCCGAGCACCGGCATCAACGCGTCGACCTTGACTGTGACCGGCGTCGAGCCTGCGAGCGGTCCGTTCGCCGGTGGCAACCAGGTCGTGGTGCGCGGCAGCGCGTTCACCGCGGACGCGATCGTGTTCTTCGGCGACCAGATGGCACAGCCCTCGGACACCGTGCTGCAAGACCGCAACTCGCTGCAGGTGATCGTGCCCGCAGGCCAACCGAGCACCGTCGATGTGCGCGTGGAGCAAGGCATGCTGCAGGCGACGCGGTCGGCGGCGTACACCTATAGCCCGCTGCTGCTCGATCCCGTCAGCGGCTCGATCGCCGGAGGCACCTCGCTGCTCATCACCGTGGACGGTGCGGGCTTCGACGAGGGCGTGAGCGTGAGCATCGGCGGACAAGATTGCTCGGACTTGCGCGTCGTGACGCCCAGCCAAGTCCGTTGCAAGACCCCGCCGGGCGCGGTGGGCCCCGCGGACGTGATCGCGTCCTTCACTGCGGACCCGGCGCGAACGCCGCTGCTCGCGAAGAACGCTTTCGAGTACATGGACCTGACCGACACCGACCACGGCGGTCTCAGCGGCGGCCCGATCGCCGGCACGCTCAACGTCACGGTCGTGGACTCGGTGGCCGGGCTGCTCGTTCCCGGCGCCTATGTGCTGGTCGGCGATGCGCTCGACGGCCCACACCAGGGCAGCACCGATGAGCACGGCCAGATCACGTTCTCGGGCGACGACCTGAGCGGACCGCTCACCGTGCACGTGGCCGCCAAGTGCATGGAGCGTGCGTCGATCGTGGCCTTCGACGCGAGCAACGTGACCGTGCACGTGACCCCGTTGCTCGACCCGAGCTGTGGCATGCCCGGCATGCCTCCTGCCGGTGGTCGCAGCGCCGCGGGCTCGATGATCTCGGGTGAGTTGATCTTCCCCGGGGCCAACGAATTCGCGGTCAATGCCTGGGACGTGATCCCCGCGCCGCGCGCGAACGAGGTGCGCGTCGCTTACGTTTTCACCACGCGCTCGCAGTACGACGTGCCCAATCCCAGCCCCTCGGTCAGCGGCACGATGGCGCGCATCGTCGAACAGACTTCACCCATGGGCGTGCTCGGCTATCCCTATCGCATCTTCGCGCGGCCCGCTGGCTTGGCGGTGTACGCGATCTCGGGCCTCGAGCGTCGGGACACCGGCGAGCTCACACCCTACGTGATGGGCGTCGCGCGCAACGTGCTCACCTCGCCAGGCAACGAGACGACCGGCATCGACATCCAGATGAACATCACGCTCGATCGGGAGCTGCAGGTGACGCTCTCGAAGTTGCCCGCGCCCACACGCAACGGTCCCGACCAGTTTCGGGTGCAGGCCCACGTCGACCTCGGGGGTCAGGGCGTGATCGTGCGCGAAGTCTCGGGAAATTCGATCGATCTGATCACGAGCTACACCGGGGGCTCGCCGTTCCAGTTCTTCGCGCAACCGGCGCTCGTGGGCGAGCTCGTGGACGCGCGTTATCTCGTGGTGGCCGGTTGGTACACGGGCGATCGCGAAGAGACGACGCCCTACACGCAAGTGCGTCGCACGGGCGTCGTCCAGATCGACACGCCGCTCGCGATCGACGATTTGTTGGCGCTGCCCAGCCTGGTCGCTCCGCTCGAAGGCGGGCCGGTTCCACAGGACCGCGTGCTGCGCTGGCAGCTCGACGGGCACCCCGCCGACATGTTCGTGGTCGAGATCACGGGCGGCGACAATCTGCCGGCGTGGACTCAGATCGTGCCGGGCTCGCTCACGCAGAGCACGATTCCGGACTTCTCGAGCATCACCATGCTCGACGACATCGCGCCCGGTGTGATCACGTGGTCCGTGCGGGCGGTGCGGCTCGAGGATTTCGACTACGACCAGTTCCAGTACAGCATGCTGTCGCCGCGCTTCTGGACCCACACTTCGATCGACGCTTTCACCATGCAGCGCTAGAGCCCCGGGACGCTTTCCGCCATGTCGCGCCCTTCGAGCAGCTTGGCACACCGTCTCGCCGCGTTGGGCTTGCTGGTGGGCGTGTGCTCTTGCGATCTCGCCGGCGTGATCGATCTTCCGCCCTTGCCGCCGGGTCCCGATGCCGGCCCTGCCCGCTTCATCTGCAAGAAAGCGAGCGACACGGCGTGCGAGGACAACGCGTACGTGTCGTGCAAGGTCGTGGGCGAGTTCCTTCAGGTGCAGCGCCGGGACTGCACGCCTGCAGGCCAGGTCTGCAATCTCGCGCGAGGTTGCATCGCGTGCGTACCCACGACGATGCGCTGCACGCCCTGCACGGGCGACGACCCAACGTGCAACAAGGACGTGGTTCAGCGCTGCAACGACGACGGCACTGATTGGGAGGACGTGAAGACGTGCGACGAGGCGGCGGGCGACACCTGCAACGAGGGCGATTGCCGCAACATGTGCCAGCTCGCGAACGACCAGCGGAGCTACGTCGGTTGCGAGTTCTGGCCGGTGGACCTCGACAACGCAGCGATCGACAACTTGAACGATGCGTCGCACCAGCAGTTCGCGGTGGCCATGGCCAATCCGCAGTCGGTGCCGGTCGACGTTCGGGTCGAGATCAACGACGGGGCGTTCGGCGACGCGTTGCAGGCGCGCGCGATCGACATGGTGACCGTACCGCCCGGCGCGCTCGAAGTGTTCAAGCTTCCGCGTCGCGAGGTCGATGGATCTTCCGAGCTCGGGCTCAACGACGGGACCAACACCGCGGTCAGCTCGAACGCGTTCCGGCTCAGCTCGAGCCATCCGATCGTGGCCTACCAGTTCAATCCGCTCGAGAACGTCAACGTGTTCTCCAACGGCGCATCGCTCTTGCTGCCCGTGTCGGCGATCGGCGTCAAATACACGGTGAACGGCTGGCCGCAGACCATCGCCAACTCGGACAATCCCGATCAGGACTTCGATCCCACGGTGACGAACGAGGACCTGCGCGCGTTTCTGACCATCGTGGGTGTGTCCGCGTCGACCAACGTGCACATCGCGCTCGGCGACAAGGTGGTGAAGGTCGTCGGCGCGGGACCGATTCCGGAGTCGGGCCCCGGCGACCAACTCGACATCCGCATCGGTCCCTACGACGTGGTGAACCTCGAGACCCAAGGCTTCAACGCAGATTTCACCGGGAGCACGGTCGAATCAGACCAACCCGTCACGCTCTACGTCGGCAGCGAAGCCTCCGACGTGCCGATCTTCAGCACCTACGCGACGCGTCAATGCTGCGCCGATCATCTCGAGTCGCAACTGCTGCCCGATCGCAGCCTCGGCACGTTCTACAGCGTCGCGCGCACGCCCAATCGCACCAAGGCGCTTGCGGAGGCGGCATTTCCGGACGATCCGCTCGGCGTGTCGGTGATCGACTATCCGGAATGGGTGCGCGTGATAGCGGTCGCACCCGGCATCACGACGGTCACGACCACGATGCCCGCGCCCGACGACCAGTTTCACCTGCGTCAGGGCGAAGACGCGATCCTCGAGGCGGACCAGGATTTGATCCTGCACGCGGACCAGCCCGTGTCGGTGCTGCAAGCATTGCCGAGCCAGGCCGTGACCGGGATCCCACGCCAGTATCCCGGAGGAGATCCCGACATCTTCCCGGTTCCGCCGGTCGAGCAATACCGCAAGGACTACATCTTCCTGACGCCCGACAAGTACGCGTTCGACTTCGTGACCATCATGGCCGACGCCGCGACCACCGTGCTGCTCGACGGCGCACCCTTGCCCGACACCTGCGAGAAAGCCGCCGCCGACGGCATCGTGCGCCAGCCCGGCGAAGCACCGCCCGATCGCGTGGTGTACCGCTGCCAGCTGTCTTTTCCGAAGGTCACGAGCGGCGCCGACTCGCGCGTGCTCGCCGGCGACCAGCACGACGGCGTGCACACCATCGTCGCCGATCGCGAGGTCGGCATCGTCGTCAACGGCTTCGACCGCTTCGTCAGCTACGCCTACGTGGGCGGCCTCAACCTGCAGTTGTTGAATTAGACACGCTATCGAGCGTGACCGCCTGCGGCGACCATCAGTCTGCTCGGCCATCCGACACGCACCAGCGTCTCGTCTGGATCGCTCAACGCGAACTCGTACATGCCCCACGGCTTGTGCTCCGGCGCCTTTTCGATGACCTGCCC
>JBIOJD010000203.1:0-7073 GCA_044450485.1 Polyangiales bacterium
CGGGCGTACAGGTCGGATACTTGAACGGTGGCTTCCTGCACTGGGAGGCCGAAGGGCTCGATGTGGAGCGCGGTGCTTGAAGCAGCGATTGCGCGTCCTTGCCGACGCTCCGCGTGATGCGAACGAGGCTCGTGCAGTGCGTGACCACGAGCCTGGCGAACGCGTCGCCGTGAGCCAACCGTTGATCTGCATCGCGTCCGCGTCGGACGCGGGCGTGGCGTTCGCCTGCAACTTGATCGCGGCGTTGCACGCGCACGGTCGCCCCAGCATCGCGCTGTGCGAGGCTGAGCGAGGGCTGTCGGCGATCGATGCAGAGCGCGTTGCGGATGCGCTGCGTGGCGCCGGTGCGGACGACGTGGTGTTGCTCGGGCCCACGCAGCGGCGTGCGCGTGCGCTGACTGCGCTGCAAGCGCTGCGGGTTGGAGCAGTCGCAGTGGCTGTCGGCACCGAGCTGGCTTCGCAGCTCGGTGGTCTGCTCATGATCGCGGTCGACGGTCGGATGCACGTCGCAGAGCCGACCATCGATCTCGAGCTGCGGGCCGAGGCGTTGGGCGTGGCGTCTCGGCTCGGGACGTGGCTCGCGGAACGCCTCGACCGTGGTGCGCGCGGCTCGTATCAATGACCATACGCGGGCGTCGCGACCCCCGAGGGTTCGCGGACTTGCACTTGTTGGGGTGCTGGTCTACGGGTAACTTCAGGGTGGGTCGAGCAGCTCTGCGCGCGGTCGAACCATGAAGGAAGCTCGCGAATATTCGCCAGGATTGGCCGACGTTCCAGCGGCCGAATCCAGCGTCTGTTACCTCGACGGCAGCGTCGGCAAGCTTCAATACCGCGGCTATCCGATCGAGGTGCTGGCGCAGAACAGCACTTACGAAGAGGTCGCCTACCTCCTGCTGTTCGGCTCGCTACCCACGCAGGCGCAGCTCACGAAGTTCGACCGCGAGGAGCTGCGGCGCTCGCGCAAGCTGAAGTTCCGCATCATCGATCTGCTCAAGACCCTGCCCGAAAGCGGCCATCCGATGGACGCGCTCGCCGCCGCCGTTGCGGCGCTGAGCATGTTCTACCCGGGCGACCACGTGAACGATGAGGCGTTTCGCCACGACTGCGTCGTACGCTTGATCGCGAAGTTCCCCGCGATCGTCGCGGCCTGGAACCACATCCGCATGGGCGAGGACCCGATCAAGAGCCGCCCGGATCTCGGGCACGCCGCGAACTTCCTCTACATCCTCAACGGCGAGGAGCCCGACCCGTTGATCGCGAAGACCATGGACGTGGCGCTGATCCTGCACGCCGAGCACCAGATGAATGCGTCGACCTTCAGCGCGCGCGTCACCGGCTCGGCGCTGGCCGATCCCTACGCCGTGGTGTCCGCTGCGGTCGGCACGCTGTCGGGACCGCTTCATGGCGGCGCGAATGAAGAAGTGCTGCACATGCTGCGCACGATCCCCGACGGGCGATCGGTCACGGTGCGCGCGTGGGCCGAGGATCGCTTGGCGCGCAAGCTCAAGATCCCGGGCTTCGGGCATCGCGAGTACAAGGTCAAAGACCCGCGTGCGACGATCTTGCAGAAGCTATCCGAGAAGGTGTTCGAGAAGCACGGCAGCACGCCGCTCTACGACATCGCCGTCGAGCTCGAGCGGCAGATGGCCGACCTGGTCGGGCACAAGGGCATCTACCCGAACGTCGATTTCTACAGCGGAATCCTCTACGACAAGATGAAGATCCCCGTCGACCTGTTCACGCCGATTTTCGCCATCGCGCGCGTCGCGGGCTGGCTCGCGCACCTGCTCGAGCAACTGCAGAACAATCGCATCTTCCGGCCGAGTCAGGTCTGGAGCGGGACGGCCGACCGCGAGTGGCTGCCGATGTCGGATCGGCGTTGAGCCCTTCCGTCATGAGCGCGCACGGGCGAGCTGAGCGTGCAGCGGCTGTGTCGGTCGTGATTCGTTCGTTGGGCGCGCTCCTGTTGCTGCTGCTGCTCTTCGATGGGACGTGTGGCGCACCGCCGGCCCGCGCGATCGGCGACTCGACTGCCGTCGACTTGCGAAGTGTGGAGTATGCAGGGAGCTCCCCGGCAGCGAGGCCCACGGCCACCCAGCGTCTGGCTTGGGAGGTTCGCCAGCGCACCAGTGTGGAGACGCGGCTCGAGCCGTCGCACGTGCGCTTCGACGATGCGCGCTTGTTCGAGGAACCGTTCGTCTATTGGAGCGGCGACCGCGCGTTTCCGCAGCTCTCCGAAGCGGAGGTTGCCGGGCTCAAGCGCTTCGTCGAGTTCGGCGGGTTCGTGTTGATCGACGACGCGGCGCCCGAGCAAAGCGGGTTCGACGGTTCGGTGCGTCGCGAGCTCGGGCGAGCTTTCGGCAGCAACGCGCTCAGCCATCTGCCGGGGACGCACACGATCTTCCGCTCGTTCTTCTTGCTCTCGCGCCCCCTCGGGCGCGTGCAGGGGCCGGAGCATCTCGAAGTGGTGATGCACGGCGCGCGCGCTGCAGTGATCTATTCGCGTCACGATCTCGGCGGTGCCTGGGAGCGGGACAACCTGGGCAACTACCTGCATCCGGTCGAGCCGGGCGGCGAGAGCCAGCGCGAGAGCGCGATCAGGCTCGGCGTGAACCTAGTGCTCTATGCGCTGTGCCTGGACTACAAGGACGACCAGGTCCACGCGCCGTTCATCATGCGGCGGCGCGCAGGGCAGCCGTAATTCCGCAACGTTCACGGGCACGCGGCGATGAAAGGACTGATCGGGTCGACTCTGCGGTTCGGCGCGCCGGGTGGACCGTGGGTGCACGCGCTCCTGTTCGTGGCGTTTGCTGCGGTGGCTTGGCTCGGCGTTCGGCAGACGGCGCGCGTGGCCGTTCGCCGGCGGCGATTGGCGCTCGCCGCGCTGCGGGTCACCACGGCGCTCAGCGCGTTGCTGTTCACGCTCCAGCCGCGTTTCGTCGTGCAGCGCGTGCAGCGCATCGAAGGGCGTCTGGCCGTGCTCGTGGACGCGTCGCAGAGCATGGCGGTTCGGGACTTGCAACCGAGCCGCGCTGCACGCGCGCTCGAGCTCCTGCGCACCTTCCGGCAAGAGAGCAAGCTGCCGTTCGATCTGTTCGTGTTTGGCGCCGACGCGCGCTCGGTCAAGCTCGAGGACCTCGACGCCCGGCGGCTCACGATGCAGGACGACACCCGGATCGGCGCGGCGATCGAGCACGTAGCCAAGGAGCTGGGTGACGAGCTGGGGGCGATGCTGGTGCTCTCCGATGGCGCTGACCACGTTCCGGGCTGGTCACCGAGCCAATTGAAGTCGCTCGGCGTGCGCGTGGATACGCTCGCGGTTGCCGGTGAGGAGGAGTTGGTCGACGACGCAATCTTGTCGGTCAAGGCAGATGCGGTCGCGTTTCTGCATCAGGCAGCGCAGGTCGAAGTCGAGGTGCGCTCGACGCGCACCCCGCGTGCACCCCTCACCGTGACCTTGCGCGAGGACGGCAAGCTCGTGGCCGAAGCAACGGTCGAGCTCGATGCAGAAGGTCGAGGCAAGTCGGTGCTGCCGTTCACGCCCGCACGTATCGGCCGAGCCGTCTACAGCCTTTCGTTGCCGCTGGCAGAGGGCGACATGGTGCCGGAGAACAACGAGCGAGCATTCTTGCTGCGCGTGGTGCGCGACAAGCTGCGGGTGCTGCTCCTGTGCGGCGCCCCGACTTGGGACACGCGCTTTCTGCGGGCCTTTCTCAAGGCCGACCCATCGATCGACTTGATCACGTTCTTCATCCTGCGTACCAGCAGCGACTTGACGATGGCTTCGGCCGACGAGCTGTCCCTGATTCCGTTTCCGACCGACGAGCTTTTTCGGGAGCACCTCGACAGCTTCGACATCGTGATCTTCCAGGACTTCAACTACGGCCCGTACCAGGTCGGCGCGTATCTGCCGCGCATTCGCGATTACGTGGTCAAGGGTGGCGCATTTGCGATGATCGGCGGCAACCGGGCGTTCGGCGCAGGCGGTTACGAGCACACGCCGATCGCGGAGATCCTGCCGGTGCGCATTGCCCCTGGGGCCGCGGCGGTCTCGGAAGCCGAGCTCCAACCGGTGCTCGCGCAGGCGATGGCGCGCCATCCGATCGTGGAGCTGGTACCGGACCCCGAGGAGAACGCGAAGAGCTGGGCCGAGCTCGCGCCGTTGCTCGGGGTCAACAAGCTGCAGGGCGCCCGCGAGGGTGCACAGGTGTTGCTGACGCACCCTCGCGAGAGTGGAACGGACGGGCAGCCGATGCCGGTGCTCACGGTCGGGACAGCCGGTCAGGGCCGCGTGCTCGCGTTCACTGCGGACAGCAGCTGGCGCTGGAGCATCACCACCGCTGGCCGCCGCGGCGATGCGTCGGCCTACGATCGTTTCTGGGACCACGCGTTGCGCTGGCTCGCACGCGACCCCCGGCTCGATCCGGCGCACGTCGAGACCGATCGCGAGCGCTATGGGCCCGAGGCTCAGATCGGGGTCAAGATGCGGCTCCGCGACGAGCGCTACGCGCCGCTCGCCGAGCGGGACGTAGACCTGGCGGTGATGGACTTCGGCGGTGCCCTGCTCAGCAAGCACTCCGTGCACAGCGATGCGCAGGGCGAGGCGAGCGCGACGATCACGGGCCCGGTGTCGCCGGGCGCGTATGGGATCGTGGTGCGGGACGGTTCGACCGTGCTCGCAGAGCAGGGCTTCATCGTGGAGGCTGGCGGCGAAGAGCTCGCCGACCCTCGCCCGCGGCCGGAGCTCCTACGCGCGATCGCAAGTGCGACGTCAGGACACTTCCATCGCAGCGCAGATCCGCCGAAGCTCGACGCCCTCGACCGCACGCGTGCGCGCTCGCTCGGCGCCGTGACGAGCACGCCGCTCGACTCGCCCTGGTTCGTCGCGCTGCTCTTGGCCGCGCTCGGTCTGGAGTGGGCGCTGCGCCGAGCTTGGGGCTTGCGCTGAGCCGCACGGCCACGGCTCAGGGACAGACGTCCTTGACCCCACGTCGCAGCGAGACGTTGAACGTTCCAGACACGCTCTGCGGCAGGTTCGTGCTGCCGTCGCAGGCGGTGAGCAGGAGATCGAAGCGCCCCTGAAACACGGTGCCGGCAGTGGTTGCCAGGTCGCCGAGCAGGTCGAGCGTACCGGAGGCGTCGTTGCACGTGCCCCACGTTCCGGTGGGGTCGAGATGATTCGGTCGCACGTAGCGGATCGCGATCTGATCCGGGGTGGGGTCGCCGACGACGGTGTTGAGCCCGCCGTGGATCGTGCCCGCATCGAGCGCCAGAGCGTCCAAGCTGAAGCTCAGCTCGTGGCCATGCCCGCTCGGGCAAGCGCCATCGGACATCGCGATTCGGAGGGTGGGCCTGGCGCAGCTCGCCTCCCAGGACGCGACCACGCGCGTGACTGCGAAGTCCGTGGGCATGCCGATTGCGTTCACGAAATCGGAAGTCGGAAGATCCGCGCCTGCGGGTGTTGCAGGGACGTTCACGCATTCGTTCGCCAGAGCCGGTGCGGCGACTGCGTGACCGGCGTCTTCGTCGCCGGATGGCTTGACGGCCGCGTCGGGCGGGTGCCCGGCTCCAGTGGTGCCGATCGAGCCCGAGCCTCCACCGGGTGCTGGAGGCGGCAATACTTCCTTCTTGCTGCAGCCGCCGCCGACAGCGCACAGCGAGAAGCAGAAGAGCGCAGCCACCATCGCACGCATACCCGGGAATCATAGCCGAAACGCTTCGAGGCCGCGAATCAACGGGTTGCTTTCGGCAGCCGGTCTCCGCCGCATGGGGTATGCTCCCGCACCCGCGCGCGGGAGCTCGTAGCAGGTCACTCGATGCACCCGATCCAACTGCGCGGCGCCCGAACCAACAACCTGCGCGGTGTCGACCTCGAGATCGCGCCGGGGACCTTCGTGGTCGTGTGTGGCCCGTCGGGGGCCGGCAAGTCCTCGCTCGCGTTCGGCACGCTCTACGCCGAAGGCCAACGGCGATATGTGGAGAGCTTCAGCGCGTACGCGCGCCAATTCCTCGAGCGTCTGGCGCGCCCGCCGCTCGATTCGCTGCAATCGATGCCGCCTGCGATCGCGGTCGATCGCGGTGGTCAGGTGAAGACCAGCCGCTCGACCGTCGCCACCCTCACCGAGCTTTCCGACTGCCTGAAGCAACTGTGGGCGCTGGCCGCCGAGCTGCGTTGCCCGCACTGCGGTGGCCGCGCCGTCGCGCACTCGCCGCAGACCGCGGCCGATGCGCTGCAGTCGAAGTTGCCGGATCGCGCCGTCACCGTGGCGTATCCGCTTGCCGTCGCCTCCGAAGAGGATTTTCTCTCGGTCAGAGAGACGCTGCTCGGGGCGGGCTACCGGCGTCTGCTGATCGGCGACGACGTCCGCGACCTCGATGGGATTCGACCGAGCGAGGCGTTAGGCAAGCCTGTTGGGCGAAAGCCGAAGGTCTCGCAGGGGCAGGCCCCACGTCCGCTTTACGTGGTGGCCGATCGCACGAGCACCCGCGGGACCGATCGCGCGAGGTTGGTCGAGGCGCTCGAGGTCGCGTTCGAGCGCGGCGGCGGGCAAACCAGGGTGGTCGCGAAGGAAGGCGAGCGCGTGGACCTGTCGCGCGAGCTGTGCTGCGAGTCTTGTGGCTCGCGCCTGCGGCGAGCCTCCGCGGGCCTGTTCTCGTTCAACAGCCCGATCGGCGCTTGTGAGCAGTGCCGAGGCTTCGGTCGCACGATCGGCGTCGACTGGGACAAGGTTCTCGCGGATCGCAGCAAGAGCATCGAGCAAGGCGCGATCAAACCGTGGGCAGGCAAGGCGGCCAAGTACGAGCGGCGTTTGCTGAGCCGTCACTGCAAGCGCGCGGGCATCGCGATGGACGTGCCGCTTCGCGAGCTGACCGAGAGCCAGATCGCGTCGCTGATCGAGGGCGACGGCGGAAACTGGCGAACGGGCTATCCGGGTTTGCGCCGCTGGTTCACCTGGCTCGAGACCCGTGCGTACAAGATGCACGTGCGCGTGTTGCTCGCGCGCTACCGCAGTTACGACCCCTGTGAAGCCTGTGGCGCCACGCGCTTCAAGCCCGAGGTGCGCTCGTACCGC
>JBIOJD010000204.1:0-7070 GCA_044450485.1 Polyangiales bacterium
ATGTGTTTGCCGCCTGAGCCGAGCTCACTCGTATTGCAGCGCTTCCACTATCGGTAGGCGGCTCGTCCAGCGCATCGGCCAAAAGGCCGAGAGCAAGGCCACCGGCAGCGCGAGCAAGAACGTCTCGCAAAGGACGAGGCCCGAGAAGCGCAGCGTGAGGTGCCAGCCGATCTGGATCCGCAGCGCTTCCAGCACCATGTAGGCGGACAACCCCATGCCGAGCAGCGCGCCGAGCAGGGCGGCGGTGCATGCGATCAGCAGCGCTTCAGTCAGCACCATGCGATTGAGCTGGAAGCGCTCGGCGCCTATTGCCTTGAGCATTCCGATCTCGCGCCTGCGGTCGAGCACGGAGACGAGCAAAGCGTTGATGATGCCGAGGCCCGCGACCACGATCGCGACGAGCTCGATCGCGCGCGACAAGCCCATCGAACGGTCGACCAGACTCAAGAGCTGATCGCGGTATTGCGCGTTGCCGAGCGCGAGCAGGCCGTAGCGCGCGCCCCAGCGCCTCGAGATCTCCGAGCGCGCGCGTTCCAGCGGCGCGTTTCGCGCGAGATAAACGCTGTACAGATCGACCTGGGTGTCATGCCAGATGCGCGTGTACGTCGCGCGAGAGGTGAACAGAATGCCGATGTCTGCGCGATAGTCGGTGTACACGAGCGCGATGCGAAAGCGCCGTCGCCCTTCGGGCGTGTCGAGCGTGACCACGTCGCCGACTCCGATCGCGAAGTTGCGCGCGAACGCCTCGCTCGCCGCGAGCGCGGTGCCGGCGTCGAGCTCCGAAAGCGCGGAAGCGAGGTCGCCTGCGACCACGGGCAGCGCGTTGTAGCGCCGGTAACCCTCGAGATCCTCGGACATCAGATAGAACGGTTGATCGCGAAAGCCGTGCCGCACCATGCGAAAGGCCTGCACGAACTCGACCTGGTCGAGTGATCGCAGCTCGCTCCTCAGCGAGTCGGGCAGCGGGTGATCGAATTTCGCCTGCACGTCCGTACCGGCGAACACGAACACGTCGGCGCGAAACGAGCGCGAGAGCCAGGCATCGGTCGTGCCCTTCATCGAGTCGATGAGGGCGTCCACGTTCACGATGTTCGCGAGCGCCATGCCGAGGGCCGCGGTGGCGACCGCGCTGCGTCCCTTGTTACGCGCGAAGCCGACTGCACCCAGCGTCACGCTGGGACCCACGCGCCTGGCGTAGCGCTGTGCGACACGCCCAACCCCCGCGGAAAGCAGAGGAGCCAGACACGCACCGGCGAGCGAGAGTAGGCCGGCGACCGCGTAGGCAAGCGCGACGCGCTCGAAGCGATGCGCGAGAGCCGCCACGAGGCCCGCGAGCGCAAGCAGGCTCGCGGCGGCCAGTGCGGGCGCGCTGGGCGAGCCGCCGGCGATGTCCGCCGTGTCGAGCGAGGCGCCGAGCGCACGCACCGGATCGACCACGGCAGCCCGATAGGCGGGCAGCAGGGCCGCCACGAGCGACGCCCCGATGCCGAGCGCGAGCGCCGCGCAGACGTCCGACCAGGCGAACACAGCTGCCTGCACCTTCATGGGCACGTACAGCGCCGAAACGGTGGCTGCGGCGGCGCCGAGCGCTGCACGTCCGAGCGCCGCACCGAAGCACAGCCCGAGCACCGATCCGAGCACGCCCATCAGCAAGCCTTCCCCCACGAACAACGCGAGCAGTTGTGCCCGCGAGGTGCCGAGCGCGCGCAAAACCCCGATCTCCCGCCGCCTTCGCGCCACGGCGATCGCGAGCGAGTTGTAGACGATGAACGCGCCGACGAACAACGCCACGACCGAGGCGAGCGACAGCGCGAGCCGGAAGCCGCCGAGCAAGCGCTCCGCTTCGGCCGAGCGGCGCTCGGGCAGCGTCACCTTCGTTTTGTGGCCGAGCGCGCGCTCGAGCGCGCGAGCGAGCTTCGCGACGTCGGCCGTCGGTTTCGGGATGACGTCGATGCGATCGAAGCGCCGCCCGCGGTCGAACGCGAGCTGCGCCGCATACACGTCCATCAGTAACACGTCGCCGCCGTACGCGGTGGCCGGGCCCTGTGGTGTGATCGTGCCGTGCACGGTGAACGCTCTTCGCCCCATGACGGTGTCGAGCATGAGCCGGTCGCCCGCCGCGACGCCCATGCGACGCGCGTACTCAGGCGTGACCAGCACGCCTTGGGGATCGTTCAAGAACTCGAGCTCGTCGTCGATTCTCGCGTCCTTGGCCATGACGTCGTAGCCGCGCGCGGTTGGATCGGAGAGCGTGTCGAGCGCCAGCACCGCGAGCTGGCGCTGCCCGCGCACGTCGCCGACCGATGCTTCGATGATCGGGACCGCGGCGGCGACTCCGGGCACGCCGCGCACGGTCTCGAGCGCCTCCTCGGCCACGCCCACGCCGGAACCGACCATCAATCGCGTGTTGCCAGCGACGCCCGCGAGGCTGTCGCGAAACGCGCCGAGCACGGACGTGTTGACGACTTCGATCGCGAAGACCATCGCCACGCCGAGCATGATCCCGAGCACGGTGAGCGCCGAGCGACCGGGTGCGGCGCGGAGGCCTCTCAGCGACACGAGACGAATCAGCGCGCTCACGGTCGAGGTCGCCCGGGCTCGTCGCGACGAGCCTTCATGGCAGAGCTCCGCGCAGGTCGCCGAGCGTGGGCAGCGCGTACATCACCCGGACGATCAGCGGTCCGTGCAGCCAAGCGACCACCAGTGTGAAGGCGATGGACGCGATGATCGTTCCGCGCGGGAGCTCTCCAGGCTGAAGCCGAACCTTGCCCTGCAGCAACGACTTGAACGGCACCGTCGAGGTACGCGCGTGGAACTCTTTGAAAGCCTTGCCATAGCGCATCGCGAGGCTTCGGTTCTCGAAGGCGATCACGCCGGCCACGTTGTACAGCTCCATCAGCACGAAGTAGAGCACGGCGAGCGTGGAGCCGAAGACCAGCATGTGCCCGAACAGCAGGCAGAACACCGACCAATACAGAGGGTGCCGAGTGATCTTGTAGAAGCCGCCGGTCTGCAGCCCGCGATCGGGCGGTGGATCGACGAGGCCCCAGAACGACAGCCCGAGCTGCGTACAGGCCGTCAGGAAGAATACGCCGAGGCCCTCGATCGCGTACATGAGCGGCCGGAACCAAGGGTAGGGCCGCAGGTTCCAGAGCTGCCTGGTCTCGGCCGAGTGCTGCGCGAGATGCGCGAACGACGCGCAGAACAGCGCAATCGTTCCCACGTTGTAGAAGATGCGGTAGGCCCGGAACCCGACCTTGGGCTCGAGCCGGCCCTTGATGGCGGGCCGTGGCCAGAAGCTGGACCACACCGCGAATGCGAGGACGTGCAGCGTGAGCTCGAGGTGCGGCGCGTGAGGCATGTGCATCGAAGCCGACGCGGCCACTCTACACCGAAGGCCCCGCAGGTCGACCGCGCGCTGCGATCGCGTGCGCTCTGCTCAGTGCTTGCGCACCGCGCGTGCCGGTTTTTCGTGCCGGTCTGCGCTTTCGTCCGCGGCAGCGAGAATGTCCTCGCACGCCTCGGGAAGCGGCGGGCGGCTCGCGACGCGCGTCTGGTAGTCCTTGTGCTGCGCATCGCGGTCCGCGGCCGCGGCCGCCGAGAACCACCACGAAACCTCCGCGCAACCGTCGCCCGCGGAGAGCGCCGGCTGGCTCTTGCACATGGGGCTGTCCTTGGGGCACGCGAGCCGCACGTGGAAGTGCTCGGAGTGTCCCCACCACGGCCGCAGCTTGTGCAGCCAAGCGTGGTCGCCGGCCGCCGCGCACAGCGAGCGCTTGAGCACGGGATTCACGAAGATGCGGTCCACCCGTGGATCGTTCGATGCGAGCTCGAGCAGGTGCGTGATCTTGGCGTCGAAGTGCTCGTTCGGCGCAGAGTGCTTGCCGTCGACCATGTCGATCGGTTGCAGCGAGCGGCGCGCGCGCGCGTCGAGCTTCTCCGGCAGCTCGGTCTGACGCGGCGCGTACCACAGATCCACATCGAGCCCGCTCTGGTGGCTCGCATGGCCGTTGGGCTGAGGCCCACCGCGCGGAAGGCCGAGGTCACCGACCACCAAGGGGCCGACGCCTTCTGCCTGCGCGGCTGCGCCGAGACTGCGCACGAAGTCGACCAGCGCAGGATGACCGAAGTAGCGCCTGCGGCCCGGGCTCACGACGTGGTAACCGTCGCCGTCGAGGGCCAGCCTCGCCGCGCCCGCGAGACAGCCTCCACCGTGCGCACCGATCGACCTCGGCTTGCCTGCGACCGGATTGTGCACGTCTTCCCAGGAGCGGGTCTTGGGCGCGGAGCTCACGCTCGTCGCGGTGCCCGGCTCGTGCGGCGTGTCGGCTGTCGCGACTGCGGCTGTCTCTTCGCCGGCTGCGACCGCGGCGGGTGGCTCCTCCGCTCGAAGGCGCCCGGGCATGCTGGCGCCGATCGCCACCGCGAGCACGGCGATCCGGTTTGCGCCTCGCTTGCGCTGATCGCGCGCAGTCATCTCCATCAAGCATAGCAGCCACCCGCCGCACAGCCATTTTGCGGCCCGCGCCGAGGACCGCTGCGGGGCGCAAGTCTGAGGGGGTTGCGGACGCTTTGCCGCAGGAGTACGCGGATCCCATGGGTGCTGTGCGGGTGAGGCACGGGCTCGCGTTTGCACACGCGGCTCCGCGTTGGCTGTGGCTGGGGTTGTTCGCCGTGCTTGCTTGCTCGAGCTCGAAGAACGGTCCTGCCAAGGTGGCCGCGACGTCGAACTGCGCCGGCGCAGCTGCCGCCCCGGGTTGTCCCCCGTTTTTGCCCGCGTCGTCGGGCCCGCCCAGCTCGGGAGGTGCTGCTTCAGCTGCAATCGGCACTGGCAATGGCGGCGTCAGCGGCTCCGCGACCGGCGGAGCACCTGCAAACGGCACCGGCGGTTCTTCAGGCTCGTCGAGCCCCACGACCGGCGGCCAGGGCGGTTCCGCCACGCCCGCAACCGATGGCGGCACGGGCGTAGCGACGCCTCCAGCTCGCTCGAGCGGCTGCGGCGCGACCGATTTTCCCAAAGCCGGCATGCAGAGCCTCGACGTCTCCGGCACGCAGCGCGACTTCATCGTCGGTCTGCCGAGCAACTACGATCCGAACACGCCCTACAAGCTGATCTTCGCGTGGCACGGCCTCGGTGGCAGTGCGATGCAAGTCGCAGGCGGCGGCTTCGCGGGCGTCGGTTACTACGGGCTCGAGAGCCGTGCGATGGGCACGGCCATCTTCGTCGCGGGCCAGGGGCTACAGACCTCCAACTCGGTCGGCTCCGGCGCGGGCTGGGACAACATGGGTGACCGCGACATCGCATTCACGCGCGCGATGCTCGACTACATGCGCAAGAGCTATTGCGTCGACGACAAGCGCATCTTCTCCGTGGGCATGAGCTACGGCGGCATCATGTCGAATACCGTCGGCTGCGAGCTCGGCGACGTGTTCCGTGCGATCGCGCCGATGTCCGGCTTGGGACCGTTGCGCCTCGGCGGCGCCGCGTGCGTCGGGCACGTTGCGGTGTGGATGTCCCACGGCAACATGGACATGGTGGTCGCATTCAGCTCCGGACAGCAGAGTCGCGACTATTGGGTGGGCGCGAACCACTGCACCATGACGACCATGCCCGAGGGCAGCAACGGCTGCGTCGCCTATCAAGGCTGCGACCCCGGCTATCCCGTCATCTGGTGCGAGTTCAGCGGCGGCCACACCGTCCCCTCGTTCGCCGCCGACGAGATCTGGCCATTCCTCAATCAGTTCTGAGATACCGGGAGGGTCACGCGACCCTCCCGCCCGCCGAGCAAAGCTCGTCGGGGCCCACCCTCCCGCGAGGCTCGCGTTGCTCGCTCCCTCGAGCAGCGTTAGCTCGACGCGAGAAGGGGCGGGGACCACAATGGGGCGTCCGTTCGAGGACGCGAACCCTTGCTTAGTCGAGCTTTGTCATTTCCGAAGATGTAGCGAGCCCGCCCGCATCTGGCTCTCAGCTTGCGCTCGGCTTGATGGCGCTGAGCGCGCTGCTGTTCGCGCTGATGAATTTCTGCGTTCGTCTGGCGAGCGATCACGTGCCCTGGACGATGCTCGGCGCGACGCGGGCGTTGGTCGGTGCGCTCGTGGCGATCGGCGTCGCGCGTTGGCGGGGCACCGGCCTGGTCGTCCGCGACCGGCGCGGCATGTGGCTGCGAAGCGCGTTCGGAACTTGCGCGATGAGCCTGACGTTCTACGCGCTCTCGAGCCCCAGCTTGCCCCTCGGTGACACCGCCACGTTGCTCAATCTGTCGCCGGTGTTTCTCGCGGTGCTCACGCCATTCTTCCTGCGGGAAGCGTTGAGCCGCCGCGTGCTGCTCGCTCTCGGGCTCTCGCTGACTGGCGTCGTGCTCGTGCTTCACCCCACGGTCGTGTTCGGAGGCGCATCGCCGCGGCAAGGCGCACTTCCGGTCGCGCTGATCGCGGTGCTGGCCGCGTTCTGCGCTGCCTGCGCGATGATCACGCTGCGCCGCATGGGACCGCACGAAAGCCCAGAAGCGATCGCGCTGCATTTCTCGCTCACCGCCACCGTCGCGCTGACCCTGCTCGGCGTCCGAGAGCTCACCGTCCCCTCGCCGCATGATGCGATCTTGATGACCCTGGCGGGCCTGTGTGCGGGGTTGGCGCAGCTCTCGATGACGCGCGCGTACGCGCTCGAACAAGCCGCGCGCGTGAGCAGTGTCGGCTACTTGTCGGTCGTCGCCAGCGCCTTGCTCGGCGCGCTCGCGCTGCATGAGTGGCCCACGACGCAAGGCGTTCTCGGCATGTGTCTCGTCGTCGCGGGTGGCCTCGTCATCGCGATCGCCGGCTTGCGCGACTCGCGCGCGAAGTCCCTCCGCACGCAGTCGGGCAAGGCCGCGTGATGCTATGCTCGGCTGCAGTGCGTGCCAGGTGCGCTGCTTTGGTCCTGCTGCTGCTCGGCGGATGCCCGCAGAGCGACGGCAAAGGGACGAGCGAGGACGGCGGCTCCGCGGCCGGTTCGGGCGCAGCCTCGGGGAACGGCTCGACACCTTGCGCGGCACACCTCGCGTGGGAGAAGAAGTGTGAAGTCGCAAACCCGG
>JBIOJD010000205.1:0-7048 GCA_044450485.1 Polyangiales bacterium
GAGCTGCTACAGCGGCCCCGCTGCCACGCTCGGCGTGGGCACGTGCGCGAGCGGAACCCAAACGTGCACCGGCAACACCTTCGGCGATTGCGTGGGCTCGGTGACCCCGGTGGATGAGACCTGCCAGAACCAGGGCGCCGACGACGACTGCGACGGCACGAAGGACAACGTGCTCCACGTCGGCGATAACTGCACCGACCCGAAGAAGACCGGTGTCTGCAGCACGGGCACCTTGCGCTGCCAGGGCACGAGCTCGGCGGCGCCGACCTGTGTGACCCCGGATCCAGCTGCCGCGGAAGCGTGTGACGGCCAGGACGACGATTGCGATGGCGCGACCGACGAGGGTTTCCATCTGAATGACGACACCGCCAACTGCGGTCATTGCGGCACGACCTGCGCGGTCGGGCAGAGCTGCTGCAGCGGTTCCTGCAAGGACACGCGCGGCGACGGAAGTCACTGCGGCATGTGCACGAATTCCTGCGGCAGCGGCCTCGATTGCTGCGACGGTCAGTGCACGAACCAGAAACAAGACCAGAGCAACTGCGGTGCCTGCGGCACGATGTGTGGCACCGGCTCGACCTGCTGCGGAGGCGCGTGCTGCGCCGCTGGCTCGACCTGCTGCGGCAGCGCGTGCGTGGATCCGATGACCGACGGCGACAACTGCGGCATGTGCGGCCATAGCTGCCCGAGCGGTCAGACGTGCTGCGCCGGAGGGTGCGTGAACTTGAACACCTCCAACACCAACTGTGGCAAGTGCGGCAACAACTGCGGGCTCCTCGGTGCAACCTGCAGTTGCATGACCGGCAAGTGCAAGGGCACGCTCGGTTTGTGCCTCTAACCTCATGCCCGAGCCGGAGCCACAGCCACACGACCCGCTGATCGGTGCCAGCCTCGACGGGCGCTACACGATCCGCGAGCTGCTCGGGCGCGGCGGCATGGGCGTGGTGTACGCGGGCGTGCACGACCAGCTGCACCGGGCAGTCGCGATCAAGGTGCTCAACGCGGCCTGGGCCTCGGACCCCGTCGCGGTCGAGCGCTTCCTGCGCGAGGCGCGCACCGCGAGCTCGTTCACGCACGGCAACATCGTGCCCGTCACCGACCTCGGCCGCCTGCCCGACGGACGGCCCTACCTGGTCATGCCCAAGGTCGAGGGCACGGACCTCGCAGCGCTGCTCGAGCTCGCAGGACCGCAGCCACCCAGGCGGGTGGCCGAGCTGCTCGGCGGGGTCGCTTCAGCGCTCGATCTGATCCACGCGAGGGGCCTGGTGCACCGCGACATCAAGCCCGAGAACCTCATGTACGTCGTGCGCGAGGACGGCTCCGAGACCGTCATGCTGCTCGATTTCGGCATCGCGGCGTTAGTGATGTCGAACCAGTCGCGGCTCACGACGCAGGGCGCGGTCTTCGGCACGCCTGCATACCTGCCTCCAGAGGTCTGCGACGGCCGCTTGCCCGATGGTCGCGGCGACGTCTACGCGCTGGCCACGGTCGCGTTCGAGCTGATGACCGGCAAGCTGCCGTTCGACGCTCCCAACCCGTTCCAAATCCTTCCGCAGAAGCTCGCGCGCGATGCGCCCACGCTGGAACGGAAGAGCGGCGTGACCTACCCGCCCGAGATCGAGGCGGTGATCGCGCGTGGCCTGGCGCGCGATCCCAAGGATCGCTACAGCAGCGGCAGCGAGCTGATCGGGGCGCTCAGCGCGGTGACGGTGCGTGCGCCGGTGTCTTGGCGTCCCGGGGAGTTGCGCGCGAGCGCGGGTGGCGAGCCCGTGATGGGTCCGTCCACTCTCGAGTTCGTGAACACGACCATGGGCTTACAGCCGCCTGCGCGCGCGCCCACGGATTCGGCCTCCCTCATCGCAGGCTCGTACACGCTCGAAGAGGCGTCGGGAACGAGCGTCGATCCGGCTTCCGAGCCGACGTTCCCGACTCAGCTCGACGCACCCGGCGTCGCCGGCTCGCGGATGCGCGGCCGCCTCGTGTATGCAGGGCTGTCCGCCTTGCTGCTCTTCGCGGCGCTCGCGTGGGCCATGCACGGGAGCGAGCCCGTGAGCGTCGTGGCACCCGCGAAGCCACCCGCACCGCCTGTGGTCCCGCCGCCAGCGCCTGCCCCGCCGCAGACGTTCGTCGCGCCTCGCGATCCGATCCCTGCGCCTGTTCCGATGCTCGTCGCCAAGCCGGTCGAGCCAAGGCCCGAGCGGCCCGGCGCAACGCTGCTCGCCGCAGCGCCGCCCGCGCGCGTGTCGCGCGCGCCGCATTCCGCTTCCGCGCCCATCGCGCCGCACGCTGCCGTGAGATCGCCGTCCGCTGCGCCCGAAGCGCGCCTCGTGGTGAAAGCGTCGACCGCCCCGCCTTCGAGCACGGCGCCGGCTCCACCTACAGCCGACCGACCCGCGCGCGATCCCGCCCAGGCGGCACAGCTGACGCGCGAAGGCACGGCGGCGCTGCTCGGAGGGCAGGTGCCGCACGCCATCGCACTGCTGCGCCAAGCCACCCAGGCCGATCCTTCGCATGCGCCCGCGTGGCGTAGCCTCGGGCTCGCGCTCGAGCGTCAAGGCCAAGCCAAAGAAGCCGTCGCCGCGTATCGCCAGGCGTTGCGCATCGAGCCGCAAGGCGCGCAGGCCGCCAAGGTTCGCGAGCGCATTGCGGCCCTGCAGTGACCGCATCTACGAGCACGCACGCTCACACGCGCTGCTACGGGAGACGACGTGCTCGCTCGTCACGTCCTTGGGCGTCGTCGCGTTCGGCTTGGCTTGCGGCGACGCTTCGGCGTTCGAAACAGGCTGCCCTCGAGCAGCTGAGCGAACGCCCCAACCGCCTCGGCGAATTGCTCGTGCTCGAGCAGCGTGGCGAGCTGCGACAGGCCGATGACGCACGTGACGAACATCGCGACCACGCGCGGAACGTCGGCCGCGAGCAGCTCACCCCTGCCCACACCGAGCTGAACCACTTCGGTCATCGCCAGCAGCAGCTCGTCGCGGTCGGGCTTGATCGCCTTCGCGATCTCTGGATTGCGCTGTAGCTCGAAGCGGAGCGCCGCGAAGAACGGCGTCAGGGATGGGTCGGCGTCGTGCAGGGCCAAAAGGCTGAGCACGATCCCGCGCAGCGAGCCCGCTGTGCTGTCGTCCGTCGCGATGTGCGCACGCATGTGTGCCGCGACGTCTGCAACGGCCTCGCGCGTCGTCGCCAGGTAGAGCGCGAGCTTGGAATCGAAGTATTGATAGATGGCAGCAGCCGTCACGCCGGCCTGGTCGGCGATGTCGCGGTTGGTGGTGACTGCGAAGCCGCGCTGCGCAAAGCACGCGCGCGCTGCTTTCAAGATGCGAGCGCGGGTCGCCTGGCTCGTGTGGCCGGGTGGGCGGCCGGGTCCGCGCTTTGCTGGATGTTTTGCCTTGGGCATCAACACACTCTCGGGCGGGCGACGGTAACCGATAAAGCAGCTGCTGCAAAACGCGATGCGCAGCCAGCTCGACGCATGGCCCGACTCCGATCGGGCCGAGCCTTCAGCGGTTGGGCTGCATGGCTAGGCGCTCTTCGATGGCTTCGACGATCCGCGCCTGATCCACGGCGAGCAACATGCGCTCGCCGTTGAGGAACATGGTGGGCATGCCTTCGACGGAGAGCTCGTGGCCTAGCGCTAGATCGGCATCGACCGCGGCTGCGTACGTCTTTCTGTCGAGGGCGGCGTCGAATCGTCCGATGTCGAGCCCGGCCCCCTTGGCATAGCGATCGAGCGCAGCGCGGTCGAGCTGCTGTTGATGCGCGAGCAGCGCGTCGTGCAGCTCCCAAAACTTTCCTTGCGCGTGCGCGGCCAACGCAGCTTCGGCTGCCAGATACGCGTGCGGGTTGTACGGAAGCGGAAACTGACGCACCACGAAGCGAAGCGCGTCGCCGTACTTGTCCCTGAGCGTGCGGACGATCTTCGCAGCGAGCACGCAGTCGCGGTTCTCGAAATCGATGAGCTCCACCAACTGGAGCGGGGCCTGCTTCGGCCCGAACGCCGGCGGATCGCCCGCCGTCAACTTCGCTGCCTGCGCGCTCGGCAGCCGATAGCGCGCCCATTGCTGCTCGAGCTCGCTGAGCACGTCGGCGTACTTGCCGAGCATCTGGATGCAGCGCTCGGGTGGCAAGCGACGGCTCTGCTCGCGAACCATGTGACACGAGCGATTCCGCTCGCCGACGTCGTGGCACACCTTGCTCGCGAGCTCGGCGCACTTCTGCTTGCGTGCCGCCAGCGCGTTGCGCAGGACGTCGCGGCCAGCGAGCGCCGCAGCGCAGACCGCAGGCGTGAACAGCCCGGCTGCATCCTTGGCGGAGTCGCACACGCTCTCGTCCGTTGCGGCCTGCTTGCAGACCTCGGCCGTCCAGCGCGCACAGCTGTCGGGCGGCGCCGACTTCTGGCAACCAGCGCCGCTCTGCAGCACGAGCATGCCGAGAATGGCTGCCGCAGTGCCGGCCGAAATCAGCGGGCGAAGACTCGTGACACACCCAAGTAGCAATCTCGTAACGATCTGAGCGTTCGCTCTGTGCGATAGCAATGTCGTGTGGCCTGGGTGTTTGTGGATGGGTGTCACCGCATCGGCAGTGTGAACCAACCCAGGGGTTGTGGTGGAGGCATAAGATGAAAACGATCTCGCTGCATGCAGTTGTTTGTTTGCTGCTCGTGCTCGGCCTGGGCTGCACGAGCTCCAACAAGTCGTCGACGTTGCCAGGCAACGGACTGGCGACGGGTGGAACGTTCGCGCCGAGCGGCAGCGGAGGCACCGCCGCACCGATCGGTACGGGTAGTGGCGGCAGCGCCGCCGTGGTCGGCGCCGGCGGAACCTCGGGCCCGCTCGGCACCGGCGGAACGCCGATGATGGCGGCCAACAGTGGCGGCGCCGGCGGCGGGACCGCGGGCGCAGGCATGGGCGCGGGTGGCACGACAGCTTCGCCAGACGCGGGCGCAACAGGCGCCGCTGGCGCGATGTCGACCTCGCCCTTTCCGCAGTTGCCGCGCGTGACCACGACCGATGGCCCTGGCCCCTTCGCGAGCGTGGTCAAAGTCATGAACACGCCTCCGGGCGGCTGGTTGATCTACCCGACCGACATCGGCAAAGGCGGGATGAAGCATCCGGTCTTCGTCTTCGGTCCTGGCGCGGGCACCGGCCCCAGCACCTACGACTCCGAAGGACACTGGGATCGCTATGGCTCCTACGGCTTCGTCATCTATTGCGTAGGCAGCTCGACCAACGACGGATCCGGGACAAAGGCCGCGCTCGATTGGGTGCTGATGCAGAACGACACCATGGGCAGCCCGCTGTATCACAACCTCGACACGACCAAGGTCGCCGTCGGAGGCCACTCTCTCGGCTCGATCATGACGTTTGCCTTCTTGCCCGACGATCGCGTCACGACCAGCGTGCACATCTCCGGCGGCTCCTTCGACATGATGGGGTCCACGCATCTCCGGAAGGAAACGATGTTCATGTGCGGCCCCGATGGTTCGGCCGACTTGGCCGAGCCTCAGTGCGAGACCGACTACATGGTCGCGACCGTGCCCATCTTCTACACCAAGCTCATGGGCGCCACGCACATCACGTCGGCGCGCTTGGGCTGGGCGGCGACCATCGCGTGGCTACTCTGGCACTTGGCCGACCAAGGAGACCAGTGGAAGAAGGAATTCCTCGAGCCCACCGGCCAGTTCCAGACGGGCATCTACATGTCCGAGACCAAGAACTGGTGAGCCGGCTGCGCTGACCGGCCGGCAGTGGCACAATAGCCCGACCTCGCGGGTCGATGCATGGTCGGGCTCGTCTTCAGATGTCTCTTGTCCGCGCTGCTGATCGCAGCGTGCTCGCGCACGTCGCACGAAGAGCACAGAGGTCCTGTAGAGGCGCCGCCCCGGGTCGGGTACGGCACCGCGATGACCGACGTGGCACGACGCTTCGAGCTGCTCGGCCGTGCGGCCACCGCGGGTCGGTTCGAGCTGGCCGATTACGAGCTCGGTGAGATCGAAGAGCAGTTCGAGGACACGCTGCCACATGCTGCGCCTCCCAAGGAGGGTCACCCCGAGGTCCTTCCCGCGATGGCAAGCGCGTTCGCGAAGACGAACGTGCAGGAGCTTCGGCGCGCGCTTGCGACGCGTGACCGTGCCCAAGTCGCCACTGCATTCGCGCGGACGGCGACGGCGTGCAACGGTTGCCACCAGGCGTCGGGTCATGGGTTCATCGAAGTCCCCGGCGTGCCGGGGCGCGGCGTTCCCAACACCGATCCCGTCGCGCCATGAGCGAGGCCCTCGGCCCTACCGCAGCGAACGACGATCGCGTGCCGCTCGCAGCGCGAGCCCAAAGCGCGCCGACCGAGCCCAGCCGGGCCACATCTGCGGGTCTGATGGAAATCATCTCGACCTTCTCGAGGCTGGGATGCCTTTCGTTCGGCGGGCCGACCGCGCACCTCGGCTATCTTCGCGCCGAGCTCGTGGAGAAGCGCAAGTGGCTCGACGACGCGCACTATGGCGACCTGGTCGCGCTCTGTCAGTTTCTACCCGGACCGGCGAGCAGCCAGGTCGTCTTCGCCTTGGGCATGCTGCGCGCGGGGCTGCTCGGAGCGTTGCTCGCGTCCGCCTGCTTCACGCTCCCATCGGCGCTGTTGATGATCGGGTTCGCGTACGGCGTGGCGTGGACCGGTGACCCCCACGGTGCTGGGTGGCTTCACGGGTTGAAGCTGGCGGCAGTCGGCGTCGTGGCGCAAGCGGTGTGGACCATGGGGAAGAAGCTCTGCACCGACCGCGCGCGTGTGTCGCTCGGCCTGGGGTCGGCCGCCGTTCTGCTGGCGGTCCCCGGCGCAATCACGCAGGTCGGCGTCATCGCAGCCGGCGGCATCGTGGGTTGGTGGTTGTACCGGCGGATCCTCGGGACCGGGTCGCAACCTCCTGCAGCGCAAGATGTGCGGCATCACCGGCTTGCGGCGGCTGCGCTCGTCACGTTCGCCGCCATGCTCCTCGGGCTACCGACACTCGCCACGCTGACGGGAGCACGATCGATCGCCGTCTTCGACAGCTTCTACC
>JBIOJD010000206.1:0-7006 GCA_044450485.1 Polyangiales bacterium
CCTCCACCCCCTCGAAGGCTTCTGCTGACGCGCTGCCCCAAACGTTTCGCTCGCGACAACGACACGCTCGCATTCACGAGTGAGCGAAGCGAACCTCGCGTGGGCTGGGGCCCCGATGGATTCACTCCATTGGGGCGGGGAGGCGCGTGCCTCCCCGGTCACGAAACCTCGCGTGACCCTCCCTATACTCCTATGAACAAACGGTGGCCGAAGTTGCGCTCGAGGTTGCTGTCGAAGATCTTGGTGGCGGCCAGATCGATGTCGTACTCGATGCGCTTGAACTCGAACAGCCTGGTCGCGCTGTCGTAGATCGTGTAGCTGGCCCGGTTGTCGTAGTCGCGCGGCTGGCCGACCGAGCCCACGCTGACGATGTACTTGAACCCATCGCGCAGCACGAAGTCCGACGGCGGCAGCTCTTCGACCAAGCCCGGCTTGAGCGCGAACACCTTGCACAGGTGCGAGTGCCCGATGACCGTGAGGTGCCCGAGCTCCTGGAAGATCGGCAGGCACTCGCGCGCCTGCTCCGGCGCGAAGATGTACTCGAACTCTTCGATCCGCACCGGCGACCCGTGGCACAGCAGCACGCCGTTCTCGTCGAGCATGTGCTTGTACGGCAGGCCCTTGAGCCAAGCCATGTTCTCGGGCGTCAGCGCATTGGCGTGGGCATCGAGCGCCTGGCGGGCGGCCTCGTAGTAGTAGGAGTAGTCCATCCGCCCGGCTACGGCGGCGTCGTGGTTGCCGAGAATCGTCAGCTCGGCGTGCTCCCGCACCAGATTTGCGCACTCGTTGGGGTTGGCGCCGTAACCGACCACGTCCCCGAGACAGTAGTAGCGGTCGATCCGCTCGCGCTTGTACGCCTCGAGCACGGCGTTGAGCGCCTCGAGGTTCGCGTGCACGTCACTGAAGATGGCCAGTCGCATTTGGGCTGGGAGGTGGATCCTATAGGGCGGGTCGGGCTTCGTGTAAATCCCGATACGGAAGGTTCGACGATGAATCGCGCCTCGCGGCCCTTTCCATTCAAGCGGTCGTGCGAGCGACCTCGGCGTAGAAGACCTGCGAGAAGCGGGCCTCGGGGCTCTGATCGCGCAGGGGCTGCTGGTTGCGCACGGCCTGATCGTCCCACTCCATCCTGCCACGGCGGGTCATGGCTTGGCGCGCCGCCAATGCGATGGTCGAGTCCGGGTCGCTTTCCAGACTTTTCACGTCTTCGGCGCAACCATGATTCGCGAGGTGAGCGAGGCTCACCATCAAGCGCTCGCGATGATCGCTGGTCTTGAGCGCGCGGCTCACATTGCGCAGCGCGGGCGGCCCGAAGTCGCCAAGCGCGCGCGCCATCTCGGTCCACGACGGCGTGGTCTCTTGATCGAGCTGCCGGATCAGCGCGGCCATGCTCCGCCGCAGCTTGAGCGAGCCCAGCCCGAGCGCGCTCGCGTGTCGCACGTGCTGGCTCGGTGAGCCGAGCGCTGCGACCAGCCCGTCGGCCGCGAGCTCGCCAAACGACAGCAGGCCTGCCACCGCTGCGGCGACCTCTTCGGGCGACAGCTCTTCGAGCACGTGGAAAATCGGCTCGATCGCAGACGCGTGACCGCGCCGGCACAGCGCGCGAATTGCGATGAGCCGCCGGCCGGGATCGCCCAGATCGCGTCGCAGCTCCGCGCTGCTCGAGGGCAAGTCCGGAGGCGGAGCACCGCTCGCTGCGACGGAGCGCTCGACGAAGGTCCGCAGCTCGGGCTCCACCGCGAGATCGACCTCGCCTGCTTGCGCGAACAGCAGCTCCCAGTTGCGGTTCGTGCTCGGCGCATCGAGGTCGTTGTGGCCGCGTTCGATGCGCTGCCGAAACGCCGCGAGCTGCTCGCCCACGAGCTCGCGCGCGCCCCCAGCCAGTTTGTGCTCGAGCGCCATGGCGCGCAGCTCCGGCGGCAAGGCAATCCCGAAGCCGATCGCCGCGCGCAGCACGCGCCGGCAAGACGCCTCGATCACGTGCTTGGGCACGCTGTAGACGAGCAGCGCGAGCGAGAGCATCTCGGGCTTGGCCCAGGTCTCGAGCCGCTGCACCGCACCGAGCACGCTCGAGGTGCTGGCGGCTTGCGGGCGCGGCGGACCGAAGGGCAGCTCTTCGTCGCGCACGGGCGGCGGCTCGTGGATCGCGTGCTGCACCGCATCGTGACCGCTCGGCCCCCCTTTGACGTCTGCCCCTCGCACGCGCTCGAGGATGGCGTGGGCATTGCTCTCGCGCGGTGCGGCCAGCGTGCGCTGCTCGCGCGGCGTGCCGTCGACGTGCAGCACGAGCTGGGCGCGGAACGAGCGCTCCAGGCGTTCGAGGACCGCCTGCGCTTCGGTCGAGAGCCCGTCGAGCACCGCACGCGCGACCTCGCCACCGTGACCGCACAGCGCGAGCACCACGACCGGATGCTGCTGCACGTGCGTGAGCTGCACCAGCAGCTCGGGAGCATCGGCGAAGACCTGCGCGCGCCGCGCGTCGAGCTTCACGAAGAGCCACAGCTCGCGCTCGTCGAGCTTGCAAGCCATGCGCATGACAGGCAGCGCAGCGAAGCCGGCGGGCGGCTCGGGCTGCGCGGGCGGCGGGGGATGCGTCGGGGAGACCTCGATAGCCGGCGGCGGGACGCTGCGCGGGCGCACGCGCGGGCGCGGGGATGAGCCGTCGTTGCTTCGCGGCAACGGAGGCGGGACCTCGCTCGCCTCGCGCCACGGCGCACCGTCCGTGAGCGGCTCCCCCGCCACGCGCGGCAATGGCGGCGGTGCGGGGCTCCGCATGGCCGGCGCGAGCGGTGCCGCGAGTGCGCGCAGGGGGGGCGGCGTTCGCGTCTTGCGTCGCAGGGGCGGTGGCGTGGACGCGGTCTCGGGAGCCACAGACGCGCGATCGCCCGGAGGCCGCGACTGCGCCTGGCGCAGCGCCTCGCCGAGGTCTTGCAGCTCGCTGTCGTACACCTGAAAGGCCTGACTCTTGATGTCCGCGAGGTTCGCCACGACCGTCGCTTGCTCGCTCGCGACCGTGGGCGCGTCGTCCGCGCGAACCTCTTGCCACTCGCCCTCGGGCACCACGTCCGCGGTGTGCGAGCCGGGTTTGCTCGAAACGCTGCGCGCGGCTTGCTCCTGCTGTCGGGCTTCGAGCTCGGTGCGCGTAGCGTCGAGCTGCTGCTCGCGGCGCTGCAACGACGCTTCGCGCGCGCTGAGATCGCCCGCCATCCGCACCAAGCTCTGTTCCTGCTCGGTCGCTTCGCGCTCGCGCGCGTCGAGCAGACGTGCACGTTCCGCGAGCTCGTGCTCGACCTCGCGCGTGCGCCGATGCAACATCGGCGCGCGCGACTCGTTCACTACGCTCAGCTCGGTGTCTTCGGGCTCGACCCCAGTCTCGAGGAACAGCTCGAGCGCACCGAGACCGAGCACGGTGGTGCCATCGCGCACGTAAGCCGGCACCGAGGCGCTCGTGTCCTCGGCCACCTCGGTCATCAGCCGCGCCCACTCCTTCATCTCGAGGTGTGCGAGCGAGGGCGGAATCACCAGTGCGAACTTGCGCGCGGTCGGGTCGTGGTACACGAAGGGCAGCGCCAGCTCGCGGCCGTCCTCTAGCCTGTGGAGCTGACCTGCCAGCACCCGCGGCTTGAGGTCCGGGTGGCTCGCGACGTTGACCACGCGGTAGAGCTCGACCGAGCGCACCGTGCCGTCCGGCTCGACCAGATGCAGGCGTTCCTTGCGGGTCTGGCCAGCCTTGCCGCCGTAGAGAGGGCCCGAAGTGGGCACCACGATCGCGTCGTGAGGGGAGCGCGGAGCTTTCATCGCGGCACACGCTATTGAATCACAGAGCGATTCCTGCTCCAACTCGCAACGACCATGCCCGCGCGCGACGTCGACCCGGCGCCCCCGCCGACCGAAATTGCGGACTTGGCCGACTCCTGCGTGCGCTTCGTCCTCGACGCGCTGGGATTGCAGCTCGATTACACGCCCGAGACGCTGCCGGTGCTCGACCACTATCTTCGCGAAGGCGCGCGCGGGGCGAAGCCCGAAGTGCTGGCGCTGCTGGCGCCCGCGGCAGGCGCGTACTTCGGGGAGACCGTGCGGCGCAACATGGCGGGCGCGCGCTGGCATTGCCCGGCAGAGAGCGAGTACCGGGACTTCCGACTCGAATTCGATCCATTCTTTCTCTGCTTCAACCCGATCGGGGTCGCGGTCGAGGTGCTGACCTTGGAGGACGCGACCGGCTTTGGGGCGCACTTCAACGTGCTCGAAGAGGCGCGGGCTCCGATCGCGACCGCGCTCGAATCGAGCGAAGGCGTGGACGAAACGAGCTACTACACCTTCACGATGCGCTGGGAAGCGCTCGAGCAAGTCGCGAACCTGCTGAGCGCGCTCGAGAGCAAACAGGCCAAGCGCCGACGCTTCGGCCCCGAAGTCTACCGCGCCGCCAGCGGCGAGACAGGCGGGTCCAGCGGACCGTTGAGCTGACGGCCTTTACTGAACCTGCTGGACGGGGCAGCCGAGGACGACGTCGACGCGGCCGCCTTGGTCGGCTTTGACGGTGTCGCAGACCGCGCCGCACAGGCGGATCCGGTCCATGGCGGTGCTGTACTGCCAGCCGTTCGCGCCCGCGTCACACGCGAGGTGCGTGTCTTGTTGCACGACCATGGGGTCGCCTTTGCTCGGCGAGTACACCACGTTGACGCGACCGGGGTCGATCGCACCACCGTCTGCGAGCTGCGGCAGCGGGAGCTCGCAGCTCAGAGCTTGCCCCACGATTGCTTGCAGCGCGGTGCTCAGCGCCTTGCCGAAGTCGGTCTCGCGGGTCATGTCGAAATGGCAGTTGCCGAGCGACGGATCACAGCCTGCGGGGCTCGTCCCACCGTTTTTGGCGATCTGCGACAGCACCGTGCGCGCGGGCTCACTGCCCGGCGCGCCGATGACGAAGGTCCGGATGCCGACGCCGGGCGCGCTCGCCATGGTCACCTCTTGATTCACGAGCAGGTCGTAACAGCTCTGCGCGTCGGTGCAGGCAGGGGGGTTCGAGCACTGCTCGCTCTGCTCGCCGTCGGTCAGGAGCACCACGAACTCG
This sequence comes from Polyangiales bacterium, assembly GCA_044450485.1. Classification (GTDB taxonomy): domain Bacteria; phylum Myxococcota_A; class Polyangia; order Polyangiales; family JAFGIB01; genus CAVZVA01. The sequence continues at coordinate 5,069 of JBIOJD010000206.1, forward strand.
TTGCCCGTGATGTTTCCCGCGAGCGCGAGCTGGTGCAGATGCTTGTACGCGAGGATCGTGGCACCCACGAGCGGCGTGCCGCCCGCGGGCATTACACCCTGCAAGCTCATCCGCAACGCATCTTGTTGGCCCTGCGTATTCAGCGAGAGCGCCACGTCCGGCGTCGCGCTCACGCCGCACATGTCGTCGTTGCTGAAGTAGCTGACGCCCACGGTGGCCGTGGCGGGCAGCGTTTTCATCGCTTCGATCAGCGCGTTGGTCGTGACTTCCCACTTCGAGGGCATCGTCGCATCGGCGCGCACGGGCATCTTCTCGCAGGCCACCGAGTCGGTGGTCGGCGGGGGGTTGCAATTCATGCTGCCCGAGCGATCGACGACGAAGAGGATGTTCGCCGGGACGAGCTCGGATTGCATACTCGAGGTGGCGCAGCTCCCGCGCAGGATCTGTTGGGCGCGAAGCGCTCCCGTCGTGGACGCGCCCGTGCCGGCCGTCCCCGTCGCGGCGGGAACCGAGCCCGTGCCCGCAGCGCCACCGGTGCCGGCATGGCCCGCAGTGGTCGGCGCCGTCGTGCCGCCGGTGCCAGAGACCTTGGGCGCCGAGCCCTGCATCGTGCTCGGCATGCTCGAGGGCGTGGTGCTCGAAGGCTTCTTCGAGCATGCACCACAGATCACGGCGATGCAGAGCACGAGCGACGGTGCCTTCGACGAACGCTGCGACTTCACGACTGACCTCATGGCATGAACATCGTCGTCCAGGTACCGGGACAGGTGCCGGGAATGGTCGCGTTGTTGCCCGCGCCGGAGTCCAGCGCCCAGGCGCCGGCGAGCGTGCCGCTCTGCGGATCGAGCGTGCCGGTCAGCATGCCCGCGAACGACCCGCCGGGCAGCAGCGGCATGTTCGGATCGCCGAGCGCCCACGAACCGTCGGTGGCCGTGGCCGTGAGCATCAGCGTCTTGCAATCGAGCGTGCCCATCAACTTGGCGCGCAAGCCGAAGATGCCTTGCGCTTGCGCGTAGAGGTCTCCGTTCGAGATCTCGAGGAACTCGCCGTCCATCGAACGCTGGAGCGTGACCATGATCGGTCCCGACACGTCGAAAGGCATGGTGTCGGCCGAAGCACCGTCGGGCAAGAAGCCGCAATCGAACGTGCCTGTGTACGTGCCGGGCTGGCACTGACTCGCGGAGGACGGCATGGTCTCCTGCCAGTCGAACTGGGCCTTGGGATCGAGCTGCGCGGCGGGTTTGAAGGTGCCCTGGGTCGTGCCCGGTTGCGGCACGGGCAAAGGCGCGCGGCCAGCGTCCGCGCCTCCCGGAATCGCGGCGCCCGACGTGACGTTGCCGCCGGGGATGGCGGCGCCGGTCTTGGCTGCCGCACCCGTGCCCGCGGTCCCGCTGGCGCGAGCCGAGCTGGTGTCGGCGCTGCGCGCGCTGCTCGTCTGGTCGCCCGAGCTGCAGGCCAGCAGCGCGGCCGCGCTGCACGCGAGCCACGCCCACGTGCTGGCGGCCCCGCACGCACCGGCTTTAGGACCACCACCGTCCTGTACACCGTACGACACGCCATGCACTTTACATGGCGCCGCGAGGACCACAAGTCCGAGGCAAGCGAATCGGGGCTCGCATGTCGCCCGCGCGCTTGCGCTCCCGGTGTGCACCGCGCTGCTCAAGCACCAGCATTAGTCGCCGCACCATGTGCGCGGGGCTGCCGCTCAGCGTGGAGTTTCGCGATGTTCCTGCGCCGTAGCGGGCTCGTCGAGCTCGTGATGGCGGAACAGGCCCATCACCACCTCGCCCGGCACGTGCAACGAGCGCGGCGGCATGCGCAAGATGCCGAGCGGGCGTATGGCGCCGACCGAGTACGTGCCTGGACGCAGGCCGTCGATGCTCACGCTGGCACCGCCTTCGACCCATGCAACGGGCACGCCTTGCGCCAAGATGATCG
>JBIOJD010000207.1:0-6981 GCA_044450485.1 Polyangiales bacterium
CAGCGGCTCAAGCTCGTGACGGAGCTATCCGCTGGTGGCGTCGGTCCGACGCTCTACGTCATGGACGAGCCGACCACCGGACTTCACCGCGAGGACGTCTCCCGATTGCTCTCGGTGCTCGACCGCTTGGTCGCACGCGGCGACACGGTGCTGACCATCGAGCACCACCCTGACGTGATCGCGTACGCGGACTGGGTGATCGATCTCGGTCCCGAAGGCGGTGCGGGCGGCGGCCGGATCGTGGCGGAGGGCACGCCGGAGGAGGTGGCGCGCGTGCCCGGTAGCCATACGGGCGCGGTGCTGCGAAGCCTGCTCGGCGTGCAGACCGGTCAGGCGCGAAAGCGCTCGATCGAATCGGTGAAGCGCTTGAACAGGTAACGCGCGTCGTGCGGGCCTGCGCTCGCCTCGGGGTGATATTGCACGCTGAACGCCGAGGCTTCGGGGTGCCGGATACCTTCGCAAGTCCCGTCGTTGAGGTGCAGGTGCGTGAGCTCGCACTTGCCGGCGAGTGACTTCTCGTCCACGCAGAAACCGTGATTCTGCGTCGTGATCTCGATCTTGCCGGTCGAGAGGTCCTTGACCGGCTGATTGAGCCCGCGGTGGCCGAACTTGAGCTTGTAGGTCTGGCCACCGAGCGCCAGGCACAGGATCTGGTGCCCGAGGCAGATGCCGAAGAGAGGCTTTTTGCCGAGCAAACCGCGCACCGTCGCGATTCCGTGGCCGACGGCGGCCGGATCCCCAGGGCCGTTCGACAGAAACACACCATCGGGAGAGAGCGCGAGGATCTGCTCCGCCGAAGTGGTTGCGGGCACCACCGTGACATCGCAGCCCGCGTCGACCAAGCAACGCAGGATGTTGTGCTTGATGCCGAAGTCCACGGCGACCACGCGCCACTTGGCGGGGCGCGCCTCCGAGAGGCTCCAGACGCCCGAGCCCTCGGTCCACTGGTGCGTCCGGGCGGTAGTCACCTCGAGCGTGAGGTCACGGCCGTTCATCGACGGCGCGGCCTTGGCGCGCGCGCGCAACGAAGCAGGCGGCTCGCTGCCGAGCGCGGCCATTTGCGCGCCGTGGTCCCGCAGGTGCCGTGTGAGGGCGCGGGTGTCAATGCCGGCGATGCCGACGATCAGGTGCTGTCTGAGATACGCGTCGAGCGTCGCGCTTGCGCGCCAGTTGCTCGCGAGGGGCGAGAGCTCGTGAATCGCGAAGCCCGCGACGCTCGGGCGCTGGGTCTCGAGGTCCTCGAGGTTCACGCCCGTGTTGCCCATCTGCGGCGCGGTCATCGTCACGATCTGACCGCAGTACGACGGGTCCGTCAGCACTTCCTGGTACCCGGTCATGCCGGTGGTGAACACGGCTTCGCCGACGCTCACGCCCTCGGCGCCGATGGCTGTACCGGCGAAGGCAGTGCCGTCAGCCAGGACCAAATGCGCGGACTTCTTCGCGGAGGAGGCGTTCACGGTGCTTCGTACACGATCTCGCCGTCGACGATGGTCATCAGGTTGCGCCCACGCACGGTCTGCCCGAGCAAGGGTGTGTTGACCGAGCGCGAAGATAGCGCAGTCGCGTCGAGCGTCCACTCGCGCTCGGGGTCGATCAGCGCAAGGTCGGCGGGCGAGCCCTCTTGCAGGCGGCCCGCTTCGAGGCCGCACAGTCGGGCAGGCATCGTGGACAGCGCTTCGACCAGACGCAGCGGGCTCAGCACGGCCTCCCGCACCAGACCGAGCAACATCGGTATCGCGGGCTCGAGCCCGATCAGGCCCGGTGACGCCGCCTCGAACTCGCAGTCCTTCTCCAGTGCACTGTGCGGTGCGTGATCGGTGGCGATGCAGTCGATGGTGCCGTCCTTGAGCGCGGCGCGCAGTGCTTCGCGGTCCTCGGCTTCGCGCAGCGGTGGGTTCACCTTGCAGGCGGTGTCGTAGCCGAGCAGTGTCTCGTGGGTCAGCAAGAGATGATGGGGCGTCACTTCGGCGCTGACCCGCAAGCCGCGGCTCTTGGCTTCTCGCAGCAATCGCACCGCGCCCATGCTCGAGACGTGGGCGACGTGGTAGCGCGCCGACGTCGCCTCGGCGAGGATCAGATCGCGGGCCACGATGATGTCTTCGGCGGCGCGCGGCCAGCCCGTGAGCCCGAGGCGCGTCGAGACCTCGCCCTCGTGCATCTGGGCGCCCGCGGTCAAGTTGTGGTCTTCGCAATGCTGGGAGAAGAACAAATCGAAGGTGCGCGCGTACTCGAGCGCGCGCCGCATCACGGATGCGTTCATGACGCAGCGGCCGTCGTCGCTCACACCGATCGCACCGGCCTCACGAAGATCGGCCATCTCGGTGAGTTGGTGGCCTTCAGAGCCCACGGTGGCCGCCGCGATCGGGTAGAGGTGCGGACCGCCGGCGGCGTGGGCACGCGCCATCATCATCTCGGTGATGGCGCGTGTATCGTTGATCGGCTTGGTGTTGGGCATCGCGCACACGCTGGTGAAGCCACCCGCGGCTGCAGCCCGCAGGCCGCTCGCGATGTCCTCCTTGTACTCGTAGCCCGGCTCGCGGAAGTGGACGTGCATGTCCACGAAGCCGGGCACGACCCATCGGCCGCTCGCATCGATGGTCCTGACGCGCTCGCCCTCGATGCCGTCCGCGGCAGAGGGCCCCACGCGCAAGATCCGGCCACCCTCGATGACTACGTCGGCGATGCCGTCGAAGCCGCGCGATGGATCGATGACCCTGCCGCCGCGCAGCACCAACATGGACCCGGCGAGTACGCGAGGGCGCGCCAGCTGTCAATGCCGACCTGGCCGCCGTGCGTCAGACGGCTGTTGCCAGGTCGTCGCTGACCTCCGGCTTCTCCGGGGCGGCCACCGTGCCGACCGAAGATTCCTGAGGCTCTGGGCGCGCCGGCTTGGCACGCTCTACGTGGACCTTGGCCTTCATCGCCATGACCTTGCGGCACAGGGAGGCGAACTCCTTGTGGCGGGTTGCCATGGTGGGCGTGCCACCCCGCAGCAGGGTCTGGACGATGAACTCGAGAACCTGGATTTCGCCTTCCGAAAAGCTGTTGCTGATCCTCATGGCGGGGACCTTAGCAGGCGATCTGGTACGCGACAATGGCTGACGAGCAGTGTAGTGCCACAGAATGTCACGTCAAATCTCAGAATCGCGACTAATCGTTCGAGATCACGAGGAGATCAGGTCTTGGGGCGGATCGCGATCTGGCGACGAATTTGTTCCCCGATCTGCCCCCGATCGGGCTCAGTCGTCAGCGCCCGTTGTGTGAGCGCGATCGCGACCCCATGCATGCGATCCGGCGGCCCACGATCGTGGAGCCGATCAGCTCTTGTCGGACACGGTGCAACGCAGCACTTCGTCGACCGTGGTCACGCCGTCCATGACCTTGTTGATCGCCGCCATGCGCAGCGTCAGCACGCCATCCTGGATCATCTGCTGCTTGATCTCGGCGGCGGACGATCCTTGCAGGACCATCTCCTTGAGGCGATCGCGCATGGGCATGACTTCGTAGAGCGCGATGCGTCCCTTGTAGCCTGTGTCTCCGCACGTTCGGCAACCGGTCCCGCGATACTGCGGGCCCTTCGCCATCAGCTCCTCGGTGAAGCCGACGTCCTTGAGCACTTGCGGGTCGATCTCGGTCTCGACCTTGCACTCGGTGCAGATCTTGCGGGCCAGACGCTGAGCCAACACGAGATTGCACGACGCCGTCACCAGGAACGGCTCGATGCCCATGTTGAGCAAGCGTGAAATCGTGCTCGGCGCGTCGTTCGTGTGCAGCGTGGACAACACCAAGTGGCCCGTGAGCGCGGCTTTGACGGCGATTTCCGCGGTCTCGAAGTCGCGGATCTCGCCGACCATGATGATGTCCGGGTCTTGGCGCAGGAATGCGCGCAGCGCGGCCGCGAAGTTCAGGCCGATGTCGTCGTGCATCTGCACCTGATTGATGCCCATCAGGTTGTACTCGACCGGGTCCTCGGCGGTGGAGATGTTGGTCGAGATCTTGTTGAGCTCGCTCAGCGCCGAGTAGAGCGTGGTCGTCTTGCCCGAGCCGGTCGGCCCAGTGACCAGCACCATCCCGAACGGCTTGTAGATGCATTCTTTGAAGTCTTCGAGCGCCTTCTGCTCGAAGCCGAGCTTGGTCATGTCGAGCTGCAGGTTGCCCTTGTCGAGCAAGCGCATGCAGATCTTCTCGCCCCAGATCGTGGGCAGGGCGTTGACGCGGAAGTCCATCTCGCGGCCCTTGCCGAGCTTGAGCTTGATGCGTCCGTCCTGGGGCAGACGACGCTCGGCGATGTCGAGCGAGGCCATGATCTTGAAGCGGCTCGCGATCGCGTTCTTGAGCTTGAGCGGCGGGTGCATCTCGTCGTGCAGCACGCCGTCGATGCGGTAGCGCACGCGGATCACTTTTTCGTAGGGCTCGAAGTGAATGTCCGACGCGCCCTTCTTGATCGCGCTCAGCATGATGGCGTTGCACAGCCGCACCACCGGCGCGTCTTCCGACGCCCGTTCGAGATCGAGGCCATCGCCTTCACCATCGTCTTCGGCGAACTCGATCTCGGTCTCGTCGAACCCCTCCATGATCTCGTCATAGGAGATGTTCGTTTCTTGGCTGTAGTAGCGCTCGACGGCCTCTACGATGGCCGCTTCCGAGGCCACGACAGGCTCGACGTTGTAGCCGGTCGTGAATTTGATGTCGTCGATCGCATTCAGGTTCGACGGATCGGCCATCGCGACGATCAGCGAAGAGCCCGCGCGCGACACGGGCAAGATGCGATGCCGCTCGCACATGTCGTGCGGGATCAGCTTGAGCACCTCGGGATCGATCTCGTACTCGCGCAGATCGACGGCCTGGACGCGGTACTGCTGGCTCAGGAACTCGGTGATCTGCTTGTCCGAGACGAAGCCCATCTTGGCCAGCGCGTAGCCGAGGCTGGTGCCCTCGCGGCGCTGTTCTTCTTGGGCTTTGCGAAGCTGCTGGAGACTGATCAGCTTCTGACGGACGAGCAGCTCGCCGATACGGTCGCCTGACATCTTACCTCTCGGGCAATTTTCGGCTGAGCAACGGCCAGATGGCAAGCATTCGTTGCAGCAGTCCAGAGTTAGGACCTGGCCGGGTCTTGTCAAGGCGGAGATCGCCCGGGACATGGGCCTTTTTGGCTCGGTTTGGTCGACGCAGACGAGTCGCACACCGACCTAGATCGGGGAGAGCGCGGGGTGCGGACGTACATCAGGCGCGAGAGGTCCGCCGCTCGGGCTCGGCCCGTGTCAGGCTTGCGCGCGGGCGATGCGAGGACCGCCGCGCGTGCTGTCGATCGATCTGCTGCGGCTCCTGGCAGCGGTGCAGATGGTTCACGGCCATACGATCGCCGCGCTGCTCGAGCAAAGCGCGCGCCACGGGACGATCTATCGCACGTGGCTGGCCCTCCGCGGACTGACGGCTGTCGCGTTCCTGCTGGCATCGGGCATGGCGTTTCAGTTGGCGACCCTGCGCGACCTCGACGCGCATCGACGCGACCGTGAACGCGTGCGCAAGCGGTTCGCACGCGCCCTCCACTTGGTGTTGCTGGGCTACCTGTTGCGGTTCCCGCTGCCGTTCGATGCCACATCTTCTCTCGGGGCGCTGTTGCGCGACGGTCTTGCGGTCGACGTGCTGCAATGCATCGGGGTGTGCCTCGCGCTGTGCGAGGGGCTGACGCTGCTCTTGCCGAGCGCGCCCGCCGTGGAGCTCGGGTGCGCAATCGTGGGCGTTGCAATGCTCGGCCTTTCGCCGCTCGCGGCGCGCATCGAGGCCCGCGGTCCGTGGTTGCCCCTGCTCGACTACGCGACGTCGACCGGCGGCTCTGCGTTTCCCCTGCTGCCCTGGGGCGCGCACATGCTGCTCGGGGTGGCGATGGCTCGGAGTCTGGTGGGCGACGGTGCACGCCCCTTTCGCGTGTTGCTCACGGCGCTGGCGGCGTTGGCTGCTTCGCACCTGTGCGCCGGCGCCGCGCCCCCGCTCTTGGCCGATCATCTGCGGCGTCTCGGAGGCGTGCTGCTCGCGCTTTGGACGCTCGCGTTGCTCGAGCCGGCCGCACGCAGGTTGCCTTCGTGGACGTGGCAGCTCTCGTCGTCGACCCTGATCCTCTACGTGGCCCATGTCTGGCCGTTGTACGGGCGCCGTTTCGGGCTCGCGAGCCTGGTCGGCCCGACCTTGTCCGCGCCCGCCGCCATCGCCGTCGCGCTCGGCGTGCTGGCTTTCAGCGTCGGCAGCGTCTTCGCCTACGACCGCCTGGTTGCGGGCCTTGCCCACAGGACAGCGACGGGCTAATTGCCGGCCCGTGGCTTCGGACAAGCAGCGGGCGCGTCTGCCCACCGACATCGGTGAGGCACTGGCAGGCCAGGAGTCGCCACAGCTCAAGGTGAAACCGATCCTCCAGATCGCCGCCGCGCTCGGCGTGCTCTGGTTCACGGCATTCGTGATGAAGCCGCTCGTCGGCTACTGGGCGGTCGGAGTGGTCGCCGTTCTCACCAGCGTGGCGATCGGTTTCGGCATCTACGTGTGGCGGCTCACCTCGCGGTCGCGGGCGATCCTCGACATCATGAAGCAGGCCACCGACGAAGGCGGCCGGCAACGCGCGCTCGACGCGCTGGCGAGCGACGGCGACAAGGACGCGATGAAGTCGCTCGCGCGCGCGCAGATCCTGTCGCAGACAGACCCGCTCGCAGCCCAACGCGTGCTCGAAGCCATCGACATCAAGAAGACGCCGACCATGCTGCAGGACGACGTGCGCGCGCAGCTCGCCATGCTGTACCTGCGGACCGGACGCACCCGCGAAGCGCGCGCGCTCACCGACGAGATCAGGCTCGACCGCCGCCCGGACCCCAAGAGCAAGGGCTTGTACGCGGCGGTCATGGCCGAGGCGCTCGCGCGCAGCGGCAGCCCGGACGACGCTCGCAAGCTGCTCGAGACCTACAATCCCGACGACTCGGAGCACGACGAAGTGCG